>CAZNXP010000367.1:0-1796 GCA_964576955.1 uncultured Algimonas sp. | reverse complement strand
TTGGCGGCATTGATGATGTTCTTGAGAAAGCAGCCAAAATGGCTGCGGAAGCGGCTTAGCGTCGTTTAAAATATTTGTTTTTCAAGGGAGGCACGCCAGCCTCCCTTTTTTATGTTTGCGTAATAGTTTTATATTAGCGTCTATTTATGAAATATTGGCGAGCATATTTAGCCCTTTTCGGGCTTGCCTTGTGTATCTGTTATACAATGCTTCCCGTAAAGCCTCAGACAACTGAATATGTTCCTTTCAGCCAAGGTCTACTCATTGCTCACGCCGGTGGGGGGCTAAAGGTAGAAGGGACATATTCTAACTCTTTAGAAGCCTTAGATAAGGCCGTTGAAAATGGTTTTTCTTATATAGAAGTTGACTTTTTAGCTGCCGAAAATGGTGATTTGGTTTTGTTGCATGACTGGAACAAGACTTATTTTCGCTTATTTACCTATTTTCCGCGACTACCTTTTGATTCAAGACTTTCTAAATTTGTGAAATCGAAGAGCGCATCTGATTTTGAATCCTTATCTATGCGCATGGGGCTAACACAGCTCAGTTTAGACGATCTTATTTTATGGTTACAGGATAACCCGACAGTTTATATTATCACGGATATTAAAGATGATAATTTAAGTGGCCTTACTCAAATTAGGGATAAGGCAGGAGATTTAAAAAGCCGATTTATCCCTCAAATATACTATTTCAATGAGTATAACGATGTTAAAAGTTTAGGCTTTGAAGACATAATTTTGACGACATATAGATTGAAGAGTACCGTGAGTGAATTGCGTGAATTCGTTGAGTCAAATAAACTATTTGGTTTAACTATCCCCGAGCCTTGGGCCCAGGATGAGTTTCTCAACCAGTTCATTGATTTAGACACACCCATCTTTTTACATACAATAAATTCTAAAGTGAAAGCTTCAGAGCTTATTGAGAAGAGGGTTGAAGGTATTTATACAGACTATCTTTATCCGGGGTCATCAAGTTCAGCTGGCGCTACAACTAAGTAAATCAGACTTGATGAAATGAGCTAATTTCCGCGACAGCTCCTTTGCGAATAAATCGCTTTATTCCTGTCTGTAATGCGCTAAAACCCCGCGTGAAATTAGACTCTTTTGGAGCCTCTTATGGCTGATCAACTTAACTTCTCACTCGTCTCACCTGAGCGCGAACTTTATTCTGGCAATGTCGACCAAGTCGACATTCCTGGAACAGAGGGCGACCTTGGCGTGATGCCAAACCATAGCCCGCTCATGGCGGCTATCCGGACGGGTATTATCACCGTGACGGAAAATGGGGCTGAGACGAAATTCTTTGTTCAAGGTGGCTTTGCGGATGTAACGCCGTCAGGTCTCACTGTTTTAGCTGAACAAGCTGTGGCAATGGACGCATTAGACAAAGCCGATGTCGAAGCGCAAATCGCAACATTGGAAGCTAACATCGGGAATTTGACAGGTGATGCTGCCCTTGCCGCCGCTCAAAACCTCGAAGGTCTAAAGTCGGTTCTCTCTGCATAGCTCCATTTATATAGATTTCAAAAACGGCCTCTCACTTCGCGGTGAGGGACCGTTTTGTTTTGACCTCTTATCTTTGTCGGTTACACAAAGCGCATGCCTAATCCGATTGTTATCGCCGTCGCCGCTGATTCCGCGCATAATACCTTTAAACTCGATGACAACATTCAATTAATAACCCCAGATACGCCGCATTCCCGCCTTGAACCTGTTTAAGATGAGTGGATGTTCTGGCGGTTTATTCATCTTTCGCTTTGGGGTTCGGGCTTAGGTCTATGGCTCTTGGGA
>CAZNXP010000366.1:0-1798 GCA_964576955.1 uncultured Algimonas sp. | reverse complement strand
CGGCCCCTAAAGCGGCATTGGCGTGTCGTGGAAAATTTTACGCATGAGCGGGATGAAGCTCTCTAGGCTATCGACTTCGAAATCTGGGTCGAAGGCTGGGGCGTCCCATTCATCGACGAGCTTAACCGCATAATCATACCACGGCTCGTCTTTCCATTGCAGGCGCAGGTCTGTCGGCGCGCCCATATAGTGGAAATAATGCTCGCCTTGGAACGCTTGGTGATTGCGCAAGACGTGATAGCTATGCTCGCTGACATAGGGCCGCATCATTTCAGCGGCGATGGGGCCGTGGTTTGGAACATTGATGACTTTCGCAATATCGTGGCAGAGCGCGACGACGATTTGCTCGTCGTTCGCGCCGTCTCGCCGCGCGAGGGTCGCGCACATCAGGGCATGTTGAAGCTGATCGCAAGCAAAGCCAAGCGTCGCATTTTCAAGCTGTTTGAGAAGGTCGATAAAGCGGTCGGCGGTTTTGCCGAAATCCTGTTTATGCGCTGCGCCAATTTTCTGCCAGTCTTCCAGCGTGCCGTCCTGCATACGGGTGAACTTCGCTTGTTGGCTGACAAGTGACGGGTCGTCTTTGACAATATCTGTAATCACGGCATGATCTCCCTGAGTTTGCGCTTCATTCTATCAGAAATTAGCAAGGGGCGGGGAGTTTTTTCAGTCACATAAACATGCGTAAATGATGGGTTTGCCGGAAGAGGAATGTCGGGCGTTGCGCCCTAGCCACGGGGTTCTTGCAATTATCGAAATACGTTTCTAAACCTAAAGACCTCAAACGTTACAAAACGGCAGATATTATGATAAAAAAAGCCGCATGGATTTTGCTTATGACAGGCCTTGCAGCTCCCGCAGCGGCGGATGTAGAGGTCCAGTTTTCCGGCAGTCGTGGCGATAGCTTTATAATTGCGAACACAGGGGCTTGTACTCTCAAAAACTCTAGAATTGAAATTGATCTTGGTTCCAGCGCCGGCGGGGTGTTTTTTGATGTTTCAGAGGCTTCGCCTGGATATGGGCGTCCCATCCCATTCAGACTATGGATCGGGGCGGATTATTTGGAAGACATTCCTGATGTCAAAGACGGGGATACGAAAATAGTCTTTAAGGTCAAAGCACTGCCCGGGGGGGCTGTTATCCGCTTTTCGGCCGATACGGATTATGAAAAACAGGGAAGCGGTGCTTTCACCAACACCTCTTTTGTCGAGGGCAGCCTTGTTCAGGTTTCAAATGGTGGCGAGGCTAACTTTGACGAGGATGGTTACGCCTTTGTGCCTTTCGGAGACTGCTTTTCCTAAAGCGGGTCAGTCCAAGCCTGAGGATACGGGGAAAGTCACTGCATCGATTGTCAGTTCTTATGATAGCGTTGGGTGGATTTACGTCCGAATTTGCGCGAGAATCTCTTTCATCAACCCGGAAATTTTGACAGGGCGACGGGTCTTCTCATCAACATAGACATGCACGAACGAACCCTGTGCGCTCGCAGTCGTTTCGTCGTTGCGGAACAGGCCGATTTCATAGGTCACGCTAGAGCTACCAACCTTCGCCGCGCGCAAGCCTGCGGTGACGGCATCAGGGAAGCTCATCGGCGCGAAATAATCGCAAGAGGTCCCGACGACCAATCCAATTGTCTCGCTTTTGCCTATCTCGAGCAGGCCATTATCAATCAACCAGCGGTTCACGACTGTGTCGAAATAGAAGTAATAGACCGAATTATTCACATGGCCATAAACATCATTATCTGCCCAGCGCGTCGGGATTGTCAGCTGATGGGGATAGCTGTCGAGGCTGTTAGGTG
>CAZNXP010000365.1:0-1817 GCA_964576955.1 uncultured Algimonas sp. | reverse complement strand
AAACTTAGGCGAGACGCAGAGGTTTTGGATATGCAGATGATCGCTTCGTGCGATAGTTTCAATCAAGGCGGCGAGGGCATTCGTTTTATATAACAGGTCAAACCGATGCTGGCGAAGGGCGGTTTCATAATCCGCCGCCATGGGTAGGGGCTCGCGCCCAATCAGCGGAATCCATTTCGCATAGGCCGCGCGGGTGAAGTCTCGGATGAGGTCAACATCCTCTGTCGTTCCGCGCCGGATGTGGGAGTCTTTGGGGAAGGCGCTCAAGCGCCTACGGCTTTTCTATCTTCAGGGTGCCGCCTAAACTTCACTTCAATATAGGGGCAGCCGGGGATGATTTTATAGCCCTCTGCTTTGGCGTCCGCGACCATAGCGTCATAGAGTTTGCCCGCCACGCCTTGCCCGCGCAGCGCTCTCGGTGTGTAGGTATGGTTGGCGTTGAACACGCCTTCATTCACTTTCGCGAGGGTCAGCTCGGCTTCGCCCGCATCGGTTTCAATGACAAAGCGGTGACCCTGTTTTGTCGCTTGCTTTTGAACATCCATGATGAGGCCGCCAATAGCGGCGAGGCCTGCCGCCCCTGTCCCGATAAGCTGCGGCGCGGTCCCCGCATCTATGCCGCCTAGCGCGAAAAGCGGCACAGGCAAAGCTCGCGCGCGGCGGCGCAGCTCCTCCGTCCCAATGGGCTCGCCTGCGCTGGGGCTTTGGCTTGAGAAAACGCTAGAGATGAATAGTGCGTCGAGGCTGTCCAATGGCGCGAGATAGGCGCCTGATTTGAGGCCTGCCATAGTTATAATCCAGTCCGGCTTTAGAGCGCGCCATTTAATCGGCCCGCGCAAAGTTTCATCGCGCGAGAAATGCACGCCGTCTGCGCCGAGGGTTTCGGCCAGCACTGGGTCATTGCCGATGAGAAATTGCCGGTCTTGCTTTTGGGTGAGGGTGCGCAAGGCGGCCCCGTCTTTGGGCTTCCCGAAATGCCGATAAATCACGGCGCAACCTTTCGGCAGTCTCGTGACCACATCTAATAAATTTTCTATCCGCGCAGGGTCCGTCATAAAAACCAAAGGAGATAAACGGCAGGGCGTGCCTGTAAATTCTGCGCGCAAGTGCCGCGCTGTGCGCGCGAGCACACTTCCATTTTGCGGTGATTGCGAATAGGAGGCGGCCATGTCAGAGATTTCCGATCAACATAAAACCGTGTTAGCCAAAATCGCCGCCGCGTCAAAGCGCGCAGGCATGGCGGCGGCAGATCTCGTTGCTGTTTCCAAAGTGCAGCCCGATGCACGAGTCAAGGAGATGCTGGCGGCGGGGCAGCGGATATTCGGGGAAAACCGCGTGCAAGAAGCGCAAACCCGTTGGGGCGAAAGTTTCGCAGACCACCGTGGCGATATAGAGCTGCGCCTCATCGGGCCGCTGCAAACCAATAAGGCCGCGGATGCGGCGGCGCTCTTTGATGTCATTGAAACCGTGGACCGCGAGAAGCTGTTAAAAGCTTTGGTCAAGGCGGCCCGCGGCGGGAAAATGCCGCGCCTTTATGTACAGGTGAACACAGGGGAAGAGCCGCAAAAATCTGGCGTCCTGCCTGCAGAGTTGCCCGCCTTTTTAAAAATCATGCGCGAAACCTATAATCTCGAGCCCGAAGGCCTCATGTGCATCCCGCCCGCAGGCGAAGCGGCCAGCCCGCATTTCTGGATGCTCTCCAATTTGGCGAGAGACAGCGGCGTTGCGAAACTCTCCATGGGCATGAGCGCAGATTACGAAATCGCCGCCGAAATGGGCGCGACATCTGTGCGCGTCGGCTCGGCCCTTTTTGGCGC
>CAZNXP010000364.1:0-1828 GCA_964576955.1 uncultured Algimonas sp. | reverse complement strand
ATGAGGCCCCTTGCCAGAGATGGCGAGGGGCCTCATGTTATCTATGATGCGTATTATTTTACTCATATCCTTGCTTTTTGCGATGCCATTTGCGGCCTCTGCCCAAACTGCGCCTAAAGAGCTACCTGCACCTGAGGGGCTAGAGCTTCCTCAGATTGAACCTATTGTACCTGAAATTGGCGTGTCTCCGCCGTCCGAAGGCGATGATTCCGGCAATGATGCTATTATTATCGAGGGTGAAGAAGCTGAAGCGATTGAAGGGGAAGAGATTGTCCCTGAAAGCCTTGAACCTGATTATTCCCAACTTTCCCCGAAAGCTGAACGTGCGGCGCGTTTGGATGATCTCTTTGTAAAATTGGCTGAGCGCGAAGATGAAGAAGGCGCCAAACTTATCGCCGAAGAAATCATGGCAATTTGGGTGGACAGCGGCTCTGCTTCCGTGAACCTCCTTTTACGGCGTGGAACCGATGCTGGCGCAAAGAGAAACCCGAAGCTGGCCCGGAAAATGTATAATCATGCCGTTGACCTCTCGCCCGATTTTGCTGAAGCTTGGGCGCGCTCGGCGCGGTTAGCTCTCACGCAGAAAGATTATAACCGCGCGCTGAATGAGAGCCTCAAAACGCTCGCATTAGAACCCCGGCATTTCTATACGCTATGGACGCTTGGCAATGTGTTTGAAGCCTTAGACCGTTCCGACGAAGCGCTTGAAGCTTACCGGGAAGCCAATCGTCTCTATCCTGAATTCAAAGCTGTGAAGGAACGGTTAGAAAAATTGGAAGGCGAAGTTCAAGGCACTGTGCTTTAAAGCATCCGCTTTGCAATCCAACGGCCAAAGAGTGCTCCAATAGGATAGGCTACCCAAAAACTCACAATTTGACCAAAGACGAAGACCATCCCGTGAAACTTCGCCACCCCTAATACGCCGTCCCAACTCCCAGCTTCTATGGCGAGGGGTATGGGTCCAAAGAGGTAGCAAAGGAACACGGTCAAAAGCCCCGCTTTTATCCCATCTGAAAGCTGCTTTGGACGGCGCAAGAAAACCGCCCATCCGATAAGCGCCGCGAAGAAAACCGCGCCAACCGTCGGCCACATGATATTTGCGAGTACAGCCGCTTCAATATCAACGCTCAATTTGTGAGCCGTCCAGATTAAGAGCCCTGCGCCAAGCGGCGGGGTTAGGATGAAGAGAATTGAGAGGAGGATGTATTTTCGCGTGAGCATTGGCATGAATTTAATCGAAAACAGATGGTGTAGTATTATCCGCTGCGTATCTTAAAAAGCGCTTCGCAATAAGAAATCCGCAAACGGCACCAAGTGGATAAGTTAGCCAGAACGTGAGCATTTGCCCAATGATAGAAAGGCCAATACAGGCATCAATGGCGGCTGAAATTCTAGGCAAAAAAGGTGGATAAAAAAATCCAATAGCGAACCCTAATATGGGGTAGCTAATAAAGACGGTTATAAGGCCCGTCCATAAGCCTCTCCATGCTGTTCTTCGTTTGGACATAAAAATAAACCAAACTGTAAAGGCTATGATGCCGCTAAGAATGGCGAAGGGAAGAATATATTCAACATTTGGCAAGAGCATTGCGTCAGGATCATCAGCAGCCATTCCGGCCGCGCTTTCTATCGTGTCTGAGAATACTAATTCGAAGACATGACCCAATAGATACGTTGAGATGAGCGGTATTAGAGAAAAAATTATCCCATATCGAATGATTGACTTTTTGAGCGGGTTTGTCATCGGGTTAGGATGACTTTGAAAAAGGGCATATTTTTGACGTTGTGTTTCTCATCACTCCACCGGCAAATTCTCAGTAAAGAACCG
>CAZNXP010000363.1:0-1830 GCA_964576955.1 uncultured Algimonas sp. | reverse complement strand
CGTCACTTATATTCGCCGCCGCAAAGCTTAGGAGACGATAAACATGTTACATTCATTGATTTCCAAATTTGATTCTAAAATCGATACAGCCGAGGCGCATTGCGACATTCCTTGCGGCATTTATGACGCGCGTATCGTGACCTATTACGCCGTTTCTGCTCTACGCCAGATCGACATTCTACTCAGCCTGAAAGATAAAGGCCTGTCTGAGACGGGCTTCGCCATGCAAGTTGCACGAAACACCGCCAAAAAAGAAGAAATGGCTGAGAAGTGCAAACATGAAACCCGCGTTATCTGGGGTGATTTCATGAAGCCAAAAAACCAGGAAGATATGGCGAAAGCACATGAGCTGGCCCACGCTATTATGCTAGCGGGTTCAGCTGTGAAGCAAGACCTCCACCGCGAAGACGGCGAAAAACTCGTCGATCTCACCAATAAATTCGCGAAGATGTTCTGGGAATCCAAAGGCGTGAAGACAAAGACTGTCACAACGCCATATGCGCCGAGTGTTAAAGTCGTCGAACCTGTTCTCTAATGGTCCGGCTCGTCAAGCTGCGCGGGGCGTCCATGACGCCTACGCTACAGCCGGGCGATTACATGATAATTACCAAAGCCCGGGTCCTGCGTCCGGGCTTTGTCGTTCTGGTGGACCATCCAAAATATGGCTCCATCGTGAAACGCGTAAAATCCGTAGAGGGCGGCCAGCTAAGCCTAGAGGGCGACGGAGCTGAAAGCACCTCGACAGAGGCGATGGGCCTTATCGGCCTCTCCGCCGTTAAGGGCCGCGTCCGATGGGCGATAACGCCTAAAGGCCTGAAACGGGTTTAAGGGCTCAGTCTTCTGGACGCTCGCCGCCCGTATTGACCCCGCGCTTGAGTTTCAACGCGAGCAGCAATGGCGACGCGACGAAGATAGACGAGTAAGTCCCGACAAACACGCCCCAAATCATCGCAAATGAGAATCCTTTCAAGGCCGCGCCCCCAAGGACGTAAAGCGCAATCAACGCTAAGAGGGTCGTTAAAGAGGTCAAAATCGTCCGCGATAGCGTGTCATTAATCGCGATATTCAGAACCTCTGGCAGAGGCTTCTTTTTGAACTTACGCAAATTTTCACGAATACGGTCATACACAATCACCGTATCATTGAGCGAGTAACCCACAATCGTTAGGATCGCCGCGATAATGGTTAGATTGAATTCGATTTGGGTCAGGCTGAAAACGCCAATCGTGAGAATAACATCATGAGCCAAGGCAAACACCGCGCCGAGGCCAAACTGCCATTCAAATCGGAACCAAATATACCCGAGCACCATTAGGAGCGCCAGCGCGACAGATAAGAAGCCTTTCTGCCGCAATTCTCCAGATACTTGTGTTCCTACGACTTCTGTATTTCTAACAAAATAGTCGCCAATTTTTTCTTCCAGACCTTTTTTAACAGCATCGAGTGCCGCTTGTTGCGCCCCTTGTCCTTCTTCACCCGACTCGTCCTGTAACTGCAGGCCAATTCGGATCAGTCTATTTGTAATCGATACGCCCTCTACGGTTTCCGCACCAACAGGCGGCTGAATGCCCTGAACCGTTGCACCTGCATAACCCAGTTCAGTAATCGCCGAGCGGATTTTGGCATCATCTAATTCTTGTGTGACCGATCCGATTTCCAAAACGGTACCGCCCGTAAAGTCGATACCTAAATTCAATCCACGAACACTGAACAGGAAGATAGAGGCTATAATCGCCAAAATCGACAAGGCACCCGCAATCATACGCGCGCTAATAAAGGGGACGCGTGGTTCCTGCGGCAGGATACGGACGAGTGAAATATCTTTCATCG
>CAZNXP010000362.1:0-1852 GCA_964576955.1 uncultured Algimonas sp. | reverse complement strand
CGTAACGTTGTGACCAATAGCGGCCAATATCGCGGGCATTATTGATAAAGCGCTCACCGCGCCGCGTCATTATTCCGCAATTTTCAAATTCAGGACTGCCCTGCGCTAAAACTAGTGTGGGGCAGTTTTGATTCTTGTCGCCGAGCCGCTCCACCAAATCGGCGCGCGGGCGCGCAATCGGTTGATAAATCACCTCAACGCTGTGCTGAAGTGCGGGATAATAGGACAAAACCCCTGAGATTTCGGCGCATTCAGGGCAATATTCGCGGCGATTATTATCAGCAAATCCCGGCGGCAGGAGGAAGAGCGTGTCTTTTTTGGCGGAACCAGAGGTCATTAGAAATATTCCTTCAAGACTGCATCAAGCCGGCGGCGAACGAGAGCGGTGAGTTTCTGCAAACTGTAATGGTCCAGCACGCTGCGGTAAATATCTTCTCGACCTGCGAATTCATCTGCGCTTCGGATTTCGAGAACCAGAGCAGCGAGCTCGCTCATGGGGATTTCCGCAAAACCGCGCGGGCCGAGGTCGCGCACGCTCACGGGTTTTTGGTCTGGCAATCGCAATATCCAGCCAACACTATCTTCGGGGCCGTCGGATTCGGGGTCAGGCTCGCGCTCGACGATAATTTCGCCAGATTTCTCTGCGAGCGTTATGGCGCGTTCAAATTTGCGCCGCACGGGGGCCGCGATTTTCATGAGGCCTGAGGCTTTGGCGTAAGTCTGAAAGAGCGACAAAGCTTGCATCGGGGCTTGATGCTCTAAAATTTCCGCCAGCCCATGCACAAATTGCGCCTGCGTCGCCGCGCGCGGGTCGGCGGTCTTGCGCGTGGGCCAGAGGGTGTAAGGTGTGTGAGTGATTTGGGACATATGAACAATATCTACTCTGAATTGATAGTTGCAAGGGGTTATACGCTAAAACTATCGGGCTTTAAATCGCCTTAAAAGCGTTGTTATTGCCTGATATGAATTACACATAGAAATCTGAAAATTTCACGCCCTGCATTCTTCGAAATGAAACCGATATGACACTTAAAGATATAAGCTATAATGGATTACTCAAGCTCGCCCTCATATTCATTATTATTCCCAGATTATTTTCACGGATTTACAATTTCATTACACGCCCAATTTTCGAAAAAATTTCGGAATTTCAGAACGTGACAGGCATTAGAGAGTCCACCCCAACAGAAACAAATTCGCAAAATCCTGACCCGCTTTACGAGTTCGCGCTCGACCAAATCTTGTTTATAATCACGCTCTTAGTGAGTGTTTTTATTCTAACAAAACTTATCGAATATCTGGCTGAAAACACAAAGCTCGGTAATATGAATTTGAGTGAACGCCCGAAGTAGGACCTATTCCTCCAAATAAAGCTCCAACGCCTCCAGCATAAATTTCGGCGCGCGTTTCGGGCGGCCTTCTGGTGTTATGCAGGCGGCTTCGGAGACGGCTGTGACGAGCAGTTCATCGCCGCGATAGCAAGCTTGGCTAACCCACAGGCGCGCGCCTTTTATGCGGTCATATGTTGTGACAATCGTGAGATGATCATCCACGCGGGCGGGTTTTTTATAGTCGAGTTCAATCTTGCGAATAGCGAAAGCGAGCGGGTCGTCCGCATCCCAGAGCTTGGCATGTTCAAATCCGACAAGACGAAAGAAGCTACTGCGCGCGCGTTCAAAAAACCGCAGATAATTCGCGTAATAAACAATGCCGGAAAAATCCGTATCCTCATAAAAAATACGCAAGGGATAGTGATGCTCTCGCCCTTCAAACCAGCCGATATTGGGTTGTTCCGTCATCAGTCGCCCTCAAATAATTGCGGCATTGGCGGGGCATCAGGCGGGTTTAGCCC
>CAZNXP010000361.1:0-1860 GCA_964576955.1 uncultured Algimonas sp. | reverse complement strand
AAGGTATCATCGACTCCATCCCGGGACGTATCCAGCGCGACGAATGGGTGAAACAAGCCAAGAAGCTCAGCAAATAAAACGCTAAAATCTAGCTGGCGTCCTAGGCGGCGCCAGCGAAGCTACACATTATCCTTAATGATTTATTATCCTTTGATTTGCTAACTGCTGTTTAAGGCCCGCCGATTCTCATGCTGGGGATAGATCAATGGTGCATGCAGTAAACGCTAAAGACTGGGATAATGTACTAAAACTACTAATGCTGACCATGTTGTCTGATGGTCGGATGTATGAGCGTGAAGTAGATACTTTTGTAAACACCTCGATGGCACTCCGCAGTCAGATGCGGGTATCCGGCATGATGAAAACCCGGCGTATGAATATGGATTGGTATATTCAGAACCGTAAAGAGCTCATCGATATGCAAACAGGCGAAACATTCGAATCCGATTTGCTAAAGCTCATTGATAGCTTAGACACATTGCCGGATAAAAAACCTTTACTTCGATCCTTGAAGAACCTGGCCCGGCCCGAACTGGGACGCAATGGATGTACCGAAGGTATCATTGCAAAATCCCGGGAAAGATGGGGTTAAAACGCCTGTCAAAACTTTAGTTTTCAAACTCTAGCTAAGCTCAGCTCGTGCTTTAATTGCGTTTAGAATAAAACGGCTCGTCATGAGATCCAGATGTGCGCCGCCGCCATTTTTAAAAATTGTGATTTCATCCTCATCGCACCGCTGCATATCCTCCATTTGGTAGTAATCTGCGATGATATCACTTTCATGAATAACGCCTTCAGATATCGGGATGAGAAGTTCGCCAATATGCTCAATTGTCGTCTCACGGCAATCTACAAAAATTCGGCCTCGGCGTAAGACCTCATCATCGGCCTCTCGCATATCGGGACGATAAGCGCCGATTAAATCCACATGTTGACCCGGACGTAACCACTCACCTTTTAAAACAGCCTCTGTAGACATTGTCGCGCATGTGATAATATCTGCTTTATTTACGGCGTCGGCGAGAGAGGACACAATTTTCGTTCCTCGATGTCTTTTCGCAAAGGCCTCGGCATTTGCTAGCGAACGGTTCCATATAGAAAACTCGGCCTGCGGAAAAAGCGCGCTATAAGCCTCATAGAGCGAGTGACCTACAGTGCCCGCGCCCATGATTAAAATATGCCGACTATCGGGCCTTGCAAGGCGCTTTGCGCCTAATAAGCTATCACCTGCCGTTTTCCATTTCGTGACAAGATGAAAATCCAAAACCGCTTCAAGGGACCCATTCAGATTAGAAAATAGATTGACGGCGCCGCCCACTGTGGGCTGACCCTGTTTAGAATTTTCTGGAAATATTGTGGCGCATTTTACAGCAAGCCCTAACCCTTTGATCCAAGCCGAGCGATTTAATAATGTGTTATCGCCTTGATAAAGCAACATGTCTTTCATCTGTGCTTTAGGCCTTTTATGCCCCTCTATTAAGGCGTCAGTTAAGGATAACCAATCAAGGCACTTCTCTCCCTCTTCAAAAGAAATTATTTGCGTCATCTGCATACCTCGAGCCACCCCGACTGCGCCAAATATCATTAACGCTGTAGCCGTCTGGACAGATCGTTAGGGTCACCAACTATTAGCTCATATCAGAATAGGTTTATAGGGTAATCCCTAGTTATAAACTCTCGTCAAGACCTGAGTCTATGGTCCGCTTCGTCCTCATTGGGCGGCTTACTTTGGGCGATGCAGGCCGTTCAAAAAACGTAGCAATATCCCCATTGCGGACCTTAGCCAGTGTCTTATTTGGGGCGAGTTTAAGCCGCTCGGTTAATGTCTGGTTTCTGGTGCCATTTTAATCAAAAGCATTC
>CAZNXP010000360.1:0-1864 GCA_964576955.1 uncultured Algimonas sp. | reverse complement strand
CGGACCGCCACGGACCGAGCCGCGTATGCGACGGACTATCGACGACCTGCACCAACTTATTCGGAATGGCATAGATGACATCGCTGGCCTCTTTGGGCTCGCCCTCATGGTTAAAGACGCTTTCCCATGTCAGCGGCATACCATCTTCGTCAACAGTGGCTTTGAAGCGGCCTAAAACCGCGGGACGATAAATATCTTGCTGCGTGGTTTCTTCGCGGCTCCAGATTAATTTGACAGGGTGACCCGAAGCTTTTGAAAGCGCCGCCGCTTGCAAAGCATAGTCGGTCGTTGCACGGCGGCCAAAACCGCCGCCCATAAAGACGGTGTGCAGCTTTACATTTTCAGGGTCTAATTCCATCGCCTTTGCCACAGCCATGCGCGTGCCAAGCGGGTTTTGCGTGCCGCACCAAATATCGGCTTTGCCGTCGCGCACCCATACGGTCGCATTCATCGGCTCCATACAAGCATGGGCGAGATAAGGAACGCGGTATTCTGCTTCGATTGTCTTGGCGGCGCCTTCCGCGGCTTTGGCGACATTGCCGCCCTTATGCACGACCTTGCGTTTGGCATTATCTAGGGCGTCCGCATATTGCGCGAAAAGTTGCTCTTGGGACAATGTGCTAGCGGCAGAAGTTGTGAACTCGACCTCTAGCCAATCAAGCGCCTGCTTGGCTTGCCAATAGCCGTCCGCAACAACGCCGACATAATCACCCATATTATGCACGGAAATCACGCCTGGCATGGCTTTCGCCTCATCGGAATCCACACGCACAACGCTTTCGCCGTGCACAGGCGAGGCCATAACCGTGGCATACTTCATGCCTTCAATTTGCGCATCAATGCCGAATTGCGCGGTGCCGTCGACCTTTGACGGAATATCGACACGCGGCAGGCTTTCGCCCACGAGCTTATAGTCGGACCGCTTTTTAAGCACCGGATGAAGATTGGGTTTCATCGTGGCGGCGGTTTTTGCGAATTCGGCAAAGGGCGCCGATTTGTTTGAGCCGTCGTGATAAATATAGCTCTGCTGCGCTCTCAATTCTTTCAACGGCACATCCCACTGCTTTGCAGCCGCCTTGAGCAACAACTCTTTCGCAGCGGCGCCCGCAGTGAGCATCCCGCCCACGCCGGTGGTTCGGACGGAGAGCGAGCCGCCCGTAATTTGCATATTCATGCCCTTCATAACCGAGAGCATGAGCCCATTGGCTGTATCAAATAAGAGATTTGGAATATTCTGGCCCATCATCATCTCGCGGGCCAAAATGAAATTCGCAAAATCTTTCTCTGCCGGGGCTTCCATGATTTCCATTTCGTCCCAATTGGCTTCCATCTCTTCGGCCAGCATAGCCGAGAGCGCCGTATGGACGCCCTGCCCCATCTCGCCATGCGGAATGATGGCCGTAATCGTATTATCTGGCGCGATTTTCACCCACATGGTGAGGAGCTGCTCTTCGCCTTGCGTGACTAAGCCTGCCAGCTCATCTGTTCTATCGCCGGGACGAATAGCGACGCCGACAACTAAGGCACCGCCGACGGCGAGGCCTGCAACAGCGCCCACGCCCATAAAGCCGCGGCGGGTCCATTTTGCGCCGCGTGTCTCATTGGCGCGCTTTTCTTTTTTCGCGAGTTTCTTCTCTGGTCTAGAAAGCTTAGCCATTTTAAGCCCCTCTCGCCGCAGTTTTAATCGCGGCCCTTATGCGGTCATACATACCGCAGCGGCAGATATTGCCCGCCATGGCTTCATTGATATCTTCATCCGTGGGGTTTGGTGTGTCGCGCAAGAGCGCCACCGCGCTCATAATCTGTCCCGATTGGCAATAGCCGCATTGCGGGACCTGATGTTTTATCCAAGCCTCTTGCACGG
>CAZNXP010000359.1:0-1867 GCA_964576955.1 uncultured Algimonas sp. | reverse complement strand
ATATTGCCGCCAATAGTATCTGGGCCGCCTAAAAGCTCAGGCGTGGCAGTCGGACCATCATTGACGGGCGTAACCTCGAGGTTAACCGTCGCGATATCCGTTCCGCCCTCACCATCACTGATGGTGTAAGTAAAGCTATCCGGACCATTATAGTCCGAGGTCGGCTCATAGCTGACAGTTCCGTCTGCATTGAGCGTTACAACCCCGCCGCTTGGCAGCGTCGTTGGAACACCCACAGTGACCGGCGTACCATTGATTTCAGTAATCATCAGCGCGTCACCATCTGGGTCAGCATCATTGGCCAGAAGATCAAGCACGGTTGGCGTATCTTCAGCCACTTCAAGAATGCCGTCAGCGTCTGCAACAGGTGAAGGGTTCGTCAGAACGTAAGTCAGATTCGTTGTAACGCTTTCACCGTCTGCATCCGTAACGGTTACCGCTACGACATAAGTACCAGGGTTAAGCGGGTCGCCGCCTTGGCTAGCATTCGGGGCTGGCGTGCCAGAAATGATGCCTGTTTCCGGATCGAAGACCAAACCTTCAGGCAGATCACTTGGGTCTACACTTATCGTCAAGACATCCAACGGATCAGGGTCACCGAAGAACTGCGTCAGATCAATTGGCTCCACAGCGACATTATCACGGCCGCCTTGTACAGGAATGAAATCTTCCGGATCCGTTGGCCCGTTCGGGTCGTTCGGATCGACAAGGATTGGCGTATCATTCACTGGTTCAACATTAAGCGTGACGGTGGCAACATCTGTTCCGCCCTCATTGTCAGACACAGTATAACCAAAGACCAATGTACCCGAGAAGTCAGGCGCCGGAATAAAGTCGACTGTTCCGTCCGCGAAAATTGTGAGTTCGCCTTCTGGAAGCTCAATCGGTGTTCCAATTGGTAAGATTGTTCCATTTGGTAGGGCCGCTGCATCAACAACCAATGTGTCTCCATCCAAATCATTATCATTGTCGAGTAGATTAACCGATACAGGCGTATCTTCAGGCGTTGAGATAACATCATTTACCGCGACAGGCGCAGGGTTTTCGATTGTGTAAGTCACAAAGACCGACACTGTCTCACCGCTTGGGTCTGTGGCCGTAATTTCGACCACATAAACACCGTCAGAGTTTTCACCGCCTTGCGAGGCATCCGCTGGCAGCATGCCAGTAATAAGACCCGTCGCCGGATCAATTGACAGACCTTCGGGTAGGCCCATTGCCGTAAATGTCAGCGGGTCACCATCTACATCTGTAAAGGCTGTCGATGCATCATATGAGACAGCAACATTTCCATCTGCAGAATTTTGATCGATGAGCGGTCCTGTCACAACAGGTGCATCATTCGTCCCTTCAATTGTGACGGTTACAATTGCGGTATCTGTTCCGCCTTCGCCGTCGCTAATCATATAGGCAATTGTACTCGTCGCCGTCTCGCCTAGCGCGAGGTCTTCAAACTCTCCATTTGGATCAAATGTGACCGCGCCGTCAGCGTTAATTGTAAAGACGCCGCCCGTTGAGCCTGAAATTGGCAGGCCAACATTTGCTGGATTACCGGCAACCTCGATAACGTTCAGAACATCTCCGTCTGGATCGCTATCATTAGCTGTAATGACATTACCCATAACCGCTGCATCTTCGGATGCGTTCAAGGCATCATCACCTGCGATAGGCGCTGGGTTGATGACCGTGTATTCGAACGTATCCGTGATAGTCCCGCCTTCCGCATCATCTGCCGTAACAGTTACGCTATAGACACCGTCTGCATTCGGGCCGCCTTGGCTAGCTGAATTATCAATAGTTCCCGTGATCTCGCCTGTTACAGGGTCAATAGAAAGACCTGCTGGTAAGCCTGTCGCTGAATAGGTCA
>CAZNXP010000358.1:0-1881 GCA_964576955.1 uncultured Algimonas sp. | reverse complement strand
CGGGCGGTTGAAACAAGGACGGCTTCTCTCATGAGGATATCTCCGAATAAAATCTATGACATTCAGCTATGTCTATTGCGGCGGCGGGTCAAATGACGAATATGAATAGCACTATGCAAAACTTACCTAGCACCACAAAAATACATACGGAACAAAGCGGCGGATGGTTGACCCTCTGGCTCGACAGTCCAAAGAATAAGAACGCGATTGACGACGCTATGATGACCGACCTTTTGGCGGTTATGGATGCCGTGCGCGATGACCGCAGGATTCGCGGCATCACCCTGCGCGGTAAGAATGGTATTTTCTGTTCGGGCGGAGATTTGAAGAGCTTCAACGCCATGCAAGCGCCGGGCGTCACCCACGCCGAGGTCGCAGCCATGAACCGCAGAATTGGCGATGTCATGCTCGCTATGAATGAAATGCCGCAAGTCGTGATTTGTATTGTCGAGGGCGCCGCGATTGCGGGCGGGCTCGGCCTTATGTGCTGCGGTGATGTTATCCTCGGCACAGAAGATGCGAAATTCTCTCTGACCGAGACTATGCTCGGCATTCCGCCCGCGCAAATCGCGCCCTTTGTTGTCGCCCGCGTTGGCCTGCCGACTGCGCGGCGGATTATGCTCACGGGCGCGCGGTTCACGGGCATTGAAGCCAAAACTTATGGCTTGCTGGATGAAACCGCCAAAGATGTGGCGGGCTTGGAAGAGATAGAAGCCACGCTCAAACGCGGCATCCTAAAATGCGGTCCCGGCGCGATTGCCGCGACCAAACATCTCATCCTCTCTTCACGCGATAAATCTGGTCCTGAGATGATGGACCATGCGGCAGATGTCTTTGCCAGCTGCATGTTGTCGGAGGAAGGCATCGAGGGCATTTCAAGCTTTGTCGAAAAACGCAAACCTAATTGGAGCCCCAAATGAAAGCCTTACACGTCCATCAGTTCCAAGATTACCACAAACATGCCGTAGAGGAGGTTGAGCCTTCCCCGATGAAAGCGGGACATGTGCGCATCGACATCAAAGCGGCGGGCGTGAACTTTCCGGACATCCTCATCGCGCAAGGCAAATATCAGGCGCAACCACCCTTTCCCTTCATTCCCGGCGGAGAAGCCGCAGGCATCATCAGCGAAGTCGCGGATGATGTGAAACATCTGAAAGTCGGGGACCGCGTGTCTTATCTTGGCCAAACGGGGGCTTTCGCCACTGAGGTCGTTGCGCCTGTTCAAGTCGTCGGCCCCATCGGAGATATGCCCTTTGATATCGCGGCAGGCTTGGTGCTCGTTTACGGTACATCCTATTACGCGCTTAAACAGCGCGCCGAGATAAAAGCGGGCGAAACCCTCGTTGTGCTTGGCGCCGCGGGCGGAGTTGGATTGGCCGCTGTTGAACTCGGCAAAGCCATGGGCGCGCGCGTCATTGCATGCGCCAGCACGGATGAAAAACTCGCGGTTTGCCGCGAGCATGGCGCGGACGAGACCATCAATTATTCTGGCGACACGGACCTCAAAAAAGCCATCAAAGCACTGGGCGGCGCAGATGTACTTTATGACCCTGTTGGAGATAAATTCGCCGAGCCTTGCGTCCGCGCGATGAATTGGGGTGGCCGTTATTTAGTCATTGGTTTCGCGGCAGGTGATATTCCGCGCATCCCGCTTAATCTCGCCCTGCTAAAATCCATCGATATTCGCGGCGTATTCTGGGGGGCTTGGACTCAGCGCGACACCAAAGATCATATGAATAATCTCGGCGAGATTGCCCAAATGCTGCAAAGCGGAAAAATCAAACCCCGCATCAGCAATCACTACCCGCTAGAGAAATTCGCTGACGCTTTCGATGAACTCACCAGCCGCAAAGCCATGGGGAAAGTTATTTTGACGATGGA
>CAZNXP010000357.1:0-1882 GCA_964576955.1 uncultured Algimonas sp. | reverse complement strand
TAGGGGCCGCTTTAGGGGCTTAAAGCCCCAGAGCCTCGGGCACAGCTTTCCGCAATTCAAATTTCAAAACCTTGCCTGTACCGCCGCGCGGCAAGGCTTTCATGATGTGCAAATGGGTCGGGAGTTTGAATTTTGCGACGCGGCCTTCCAGATGTTTCAACACATCACCGAGCGTGAGCGCCTCATCTTTCTTGACGACGGCGCAGACACAGCCCGTCTCGCCCCAGCGTTCATCTTTGACACCGATGATGGCGACTTCGACGATTTGTTCCATTTCATAGAGAAGACCTTCGATTTCGGCGGGATACACATTCTCTCCGCCTGAAATATACATGTCCTTCACGCGGTCCTCGATGGAGACATAATCCTCCTCATCCATGATACCGATGTCGCCAGAATGGAACCACCCATCGGTAAAGCTCTCGGCATTGGCTTTCGGATTACGCCAATAGCCGGGCGTGACCGATAGACCTTTGAACCAGATTTCACCAGCTGTCCCGCGCGGCACCTCATTGCCGTCTTCATCGACAATCTTGATGCGCGAGTGCATGAGCGCACGTCCCGCAGAGCCAATTCTATGCGGAATATCTGACTTCATCAGCAGCGTTCCCGCCGCCGCCGTTTCGGTCATACCGTAGCCCTCTTGGATGGTGATGCCCTTGGCAAGCCACCAATTAATCAAAGCTTCGGGCACAGTTTCTGCCCCGCAAAGCGCCAATTTAATGCGCGAGAAATCGGCCTCCTCGACGAGCTTACTGGCCCGCATCGCATTATAGGCGGCGGGAACGCAGAACATGACGGTAATGTTCAAATCGGGATTTGAGATAGCTTTAATCGTCCCGTCGGGTTCAAACATGCGCATAATCACGCAGGTCCCGCCGCCCCAAATTGACGGCAAGGCGGTGACATTGAGCCCGCCAATATGAAAGAGCGGCATGTTATTGAGCGAGACATCATCTGGTCCAGTCTCGCCCAAACGCGCCGCCGCAGAAGCTGTGAAATCCAACATGGCATGGGTGATAATCACGCCTTTGGGCGAGCCCGTGGTGCCGGAAGAATACATCAGCAGGCATTGATCTTCGAGACTTTGCGGATGGTAATCATAGATAGGATCGGCATCTGCCAATCCCGCTTCATATTCGCTCATGCCGCCCACGCCGTCCGTATTGACCCAGTGCTGGACACTGGTCAGCGATTGAGTGGCTTCCGCCAAAGGCGCAAAGGGCACATCGACAAGCACCATTGAGGTATCAGAATCGTTCAGAATATATGCGAGTTCAGGCGGCGTTAGGCGAAAATTAAGCGCCAAACATACGGCGCCAATCCGCCAGCAACCAAAGATGAGCTCCATGACATCCGTCGTATTTAAACAAAGAAAGGCCACGCGGTCGCCGGGCTGGATGCCCTTCTCGCGCAGCATCCCTGCCGTGCGCGCGACGCGTTCATGCATCTGCGCATAAGAATAATCCCGCCCGCTCGCCAGATCATACATGGCGCGTTTCTTCGGCGTTGTCTTCGCGTAGAACTCTATCCAATCATAGGCTTGTAATGCCATAGTCTCATCTTCCCGATTGTTTATGCCATAAGTTGTGATGACTTGCGCGTGGGTTTCAAGCGGAAACCGCAATCACGTGCGTAAAATATCCCCCATCTCAATCAGGGCGCTGTCTCGGTCAGGCGCAGGATAGAGCATGAAAATATGTCCCAATGTCCCGTGAACCGCGAGCTTTGACAAGACCCCAGCCGCTCTCGCTTTCTCGGCAAAGGCCAAAATGTCGGTGTGGAGAAGATCTACATCCCCTGTCACAATCGACATGGGGGCGAGCCCAGATAAATCCGCAAAACTCGGGCTGACGCGAGGGTCGCGCACGGGCACATCCCC
>CAZNXP010000356.1:0-1884 GCA_964576955.1 uncultured Algimonas sp. | reverse complement strand
AATGGGGTAGATGCGTCCTCATTTCAAACCCAATGGTCACGGCACGAAACGATTGTTTTTCAACCGCTTATAAAATTCTCAGGCGTATGTGTCTTTGACACACCAATCTACTCGCTCTTTTCGGTTGTAAAGATGTTTAATAGCCACACCATTAAAAATAGTATTCCAAAGGCTTGGAATAAGGCCATTGTCGTAAAATGAGCCAACAGCCCCATGCAGGCCGCGCCGACTATGAATGAATCGCGCTTATCTGTGCTATCAATCCGAATGCGTTTTAGTAGGTTTTTCATTTTTTACCACTTTCTTCAACTTCCTCTCAAACGCTTCCTCTGGGATGTGCATAGCTAAGGCGGTCTTACACAGTTACTTACTTTAATACGTGGACTTAGGTCTCTTTGCTACCCTTTATGGGTGTCGTAAACATACTTATCCTTTTGGCAGCCATCGAGGTTGCCGCCGCGCGGGCTGTCTTAATTTTAGGAAACCCTCTCTCGGCTGTACTCCATATGGATGCAGTAGGAGGTTTCGCTTGGGTGAAATTCAATGGCGTTAAATTTAAGCCCGCGTTCAGAATGGAACCGGTAGGGACGCCGTATGACATTCAAACGAAAGCAAAAGTGGTCTATTTTTGGCGCGGTATTCATCGGCGCGTTAATGGCGTCGCAAAGTGCTTCTGCGCTCAGCTGCGCGCAGCCCAATTTGCAGCGCGTTATCGAGGAAGCCAAATCGAGCGAGAAAATCTATCATGTGCTGGCGGGGCGGTTTACGCCGCCGGCGAAAAAAACGCGGCGCGGCGGGTATGATCCGAGCGTGAATAGACTTAGCTTCCAAGAGAGTAAGGAAATGACGCGGGTGAGTTTCGAGGGCGTTTCCATCGCGTCGTCGCGCGCGGGTGATGAGGCCTTTCTGAGCTTTCCAGTTGATGTGGAGACAAGCTGCGCGGGGCCGTGGTGCGGCGGCGTGCCCAATGCCAAGCAAGAGCTTCTGGTCTTTGTTGAGGCCCGCGACGGTGAGCCGCCAGTTTTGCGAATCGGGCCCTGTCCAAAATTTGTCTTTCCAGCCAATCCGCCGAATATTCAGGCTGTGCGGGCGCAGCTTTCTCGCCCGTGAATAGACGAACTCTGCGCAATTTATGAACCCAGGATAAACTGGCGATTTAAAAGGGGGCATTAATTTTTTATTAAGGGCATTTAGAAAGCTCTCAGATATAGTTTTATTTTAGGTCCCGCCGCATGGGACTCGTGCAATATATTTATACCTCTGTTTTGGTTGCGGAACTCACGGCTGAAAATGCGTTTGAGACTTCCGCGATGAGTGTGAGAGTATGCCAGCAATATGGAATCACGGGCCGCGTTTTCGCCAATCGTCAGCAGGCGCTCGCAATAACGGAAGGCCCTGAAACTCATGTCGCGCGCTATTTCGAAGCCGTACAAAATGACCCCATGGCGGGGACTCAAATATTGCATGTAGAGCGGCCGATAAAGCTACGTGAATTCACAGATTATTCGGTGTGGCTAAATCTCGGACGCGATTTTGAGTTTACGGAACATGTTCGCAATTTAACGCCGGAGACTTTGCCCCTGGCGTGGCCCAAGACTTTATCCCCGAAAGTGCGGATTATGGCCAGCGCTTATCTCGATGCGGATATGCTCGCGGCGCCTTAAGCCGCTTCGCCTAAACGGCCAATTTTTTCGCGAACACCCATCACGAGCTCCATCGAGCGAAGCCGCGCCGCTTGCTCATAAAAAGGCATGGAGAGGATAAACTCATCCGGCGCGAGTTTGTGATGGAAAAGCGATAAGCGCTCGGCCACTTGGTCAGCCGTGCCCACCGCGCTGCCCTGCAACATGCCTTCTACATGCGGCCGGATGTTCTCAGGGACGT
>CAZNXP010000355.1:0-1895 GCA_964576955.1 uncultured Algimonas sp. | reverse complement strand
CCTCGCCATTATTTAATGCACTTTCATCTAGCCAAACCATCACATCGAAATTGGGACGCGAAATTTCTGAAACCGCTTTTGGCTCTACCCATTTCAGCGTCTTAGTTTTCATGAGCCTTATTTTGGTGAGCTTCACCCTCATCTTAACGCTAGCCGCGCAGAAAATGCTCAATCAAGAGGCGCGGCATGTCTAGACGCGCACTCATAAACATTATCTATGCCAGCGCCTTGCGTGTGGCGTTATTTATTAGCCTCTCCATTTTGGTGTTCTTAATTGGGTCTATCATTTGGCAAGGCGGCAAAGCCTTGTCCTTGGATTTCCTGATGTCAGACGCGAGAGACTTCGGCGCCTCTGGGGGTATTCGCTATCAAATCCTTGGCAGTCTTATTCTTATCTTTTTCGCGGCCTGCCTCGTACTGCCGCTCGCCATCGGCACCGCAATATTCCGAAGCGAATATGTGACCTCTGAAAAACTCGGCCATCAAATAGACCTAGCTATATTTAGTTTAAATGGAATCCCGTCCATTACTTACGGTTTGTTTGGGTTGATTATCTTCGTCAATATTTTTGGCATGGGCGTATCCTGGATTATTGGCTCTATATTGCTAGCCATCATGATCCTGCCCACGGTGACAGTTTCAAGCTTTCAAGCCATGCGCGCTATCCCCAATAGCTACCGAGAAAATGCCGCCGCTTTAGGCCTTTCGCGCACGCAAACCATTCGGCGCGTTATTTTGCCGCAAAGCCTGCACGGCGTTGTCACTGGTCTGCTTATCGGGCTGGCCCGCGCCATTGGCGAGACAGCCCCCATCATGTTCGTCGCCACCGCTTTTTCAGGCGTGTCTTGGCCGCGGTCTATTAATGAGCCTGTCTCGACCCTTCCCACCCATATTCTAGCCCTCGCCCAACAAGCCACAAACCCAGATGCGCTTCGCAATGCCTGGGGGGCAAGTTTTACCTTAATCCTCATTGTCATCCTGCTTAGCAGCCTCGCCTATGCGGCGCGGCAAAAGCTTCAACCCGGAAGGCCGCAATAATGTCTAAACCTGAATTGAAACTCGTCCGCTCTTCCAGCGACACACCCGCCATTCGCCTCGAGAATTTTCAGGCGTGGTTTGGCGAAGGCTGCGTTGTCAATGCGGCGGCTTTGGACTTTCCGTCTCACCAAATCACCTGTCTTGTCGGTCCGTCGGGTAGTGGTAAATCGACCCTGCTGCGTAGCCTAAACCGCATAAATGACGATATTCCGACCTATTCCATGCAAGGCAAAGTCTTCGTGCAGGACCAATGTAACCATACGGATTTCAAGGACATCACGCAATTGCGCTCTAAAGTGGGTATGGTGTTTCAGCGCCCCTGCGTCTTTCCATGCTCGATAAAAGAAAATGTCTTGTTTGGTGTGCGGGATAAGTCACTGTCTAAAATCGACCGCGCCCTGCTTGTCGAGGACTGCCTGAAATCAGCGGCGCTTTGGAAAGAAGTCTCGCACCGGCTCGATAGCCCCGCAGACACCCTCTCTCTAGGTCAGCAACAACGGCTCTGCATTGCCCGAACCCTTGCCGTAAAACCCGATATTTTATTATTGGATGAACCCACGGCCTCAGTCGATCCTGTCTCAGCCCGCGCCTTGGAAACCGTCATTCAAGATTTAAAACAAAGGTTCACCATTATCATGGTCACCCATGACATCCGCCAAACAAAGCGCGTGGCCGATCATGTTGTCTTCCTTTGCGACGGCGACGTCATCGAATCTGGAAGCGTCCAGCACATGTTCTCGAAAACGGCCAAGCCAAAAACGCGAACCTATCTATCTGAAGAGTTTTGTGACTGCTAAATAAGTGATGGTAGGGGGTGAGGGACTCGAACCCCCGACCAATCCGTTATGAGCGGACGG
>CAZNXP010000354.1:0-1914 GCA_964576955.1 uncultured Algimonas sp. | reverse complement strand
CTTATCTTTATACAGATACGGGCGAAAAATATTTAGACTTTATCGCAGGCATTGCGGTGAATGGATTGGGCCATGCGCCCAAAGAGATCGGCGATGCGATCAAAGACCAGCTAGACAAGGTCTGGCATCTTTCCAATCTGTTCCGCGTACCGGGACAAGAAACGCTGGCGAAGAAATATTGCGACGCAATCTCTTGGGCCGATAAGGTCTTCTTCCAAAACTCCGGCACAGAATCGCTAGAGCTCGCCATGAAATGTGCGCGCCGTTATCATTTCGGCGAAGGCAATCCAGAGCGTTATGAAATCATCGCCTTTAAAGGCGCCTTCCATGGCCGCACATTTGCTGCCGTCAATGCGGCAGGCAATCCGAAATATCTCGAAGGCTTTGGCCCTGCCCTGCCCGGTTTTACTCATTTGGAATTTGGCGACCACGAGGCGTTAAAAGCCGCTATCTCTGATAAGACAGCCGCCATTCTTGTCGAGCCCGTGCAAGGCGAAGGCGGAGTGCGCGCCCTGCCGCCAGAATGCCTACGCGGATTACGCGAGATGTGCGATGAGCACGGCATTCTCCTCATTTATGATGAAGTGCAATGCGGCGCGGCGCGGACGGGTCAGCTCTTTGCCCATCAATGGGTAGACGGCGGCGAGCCTGACATCATGGCGGTGGCCAAAGGCGTTGGCGGCGGCTTTCCCCTCGGCGCGGTCATCACCACGGCGGACGCGGCAAAACATATGGTGCCAGGAACCCACGGCACGACCTATGGCGGCAATCCTGTGGCGATGGCGGCAGGCAATGCGGTGTTTGATAAAATCTCAGACCCAGCATTTCTGCAACATGTCCGCGATATATCAAATGCGTTTCGTCAATCGCTAGAAGGGCTCAAAGATGAGTTTCCTGATATGATTTTAGAGGTGCGCGGCAAGGGATTATTACTCGGGTTGAAACTGGCGGATAATGTCAATAACCGCGAGCTGCGCATGGCGGTTCAAGACCGAAATCTCCTCGTCGGAACCGCAGGCGATAATGTGCTGCGTATGGCCCCGCCGCTGATTATCGGCGAAACCGAAGCCCGCGAAGCTTTAGAGATTTTGCGCGATGGTCTAAAATCAATGCAGGAAAATTAAGCCAGCATATCGGCGACGACCTCGCCTTGCCATAGGATTTCAGATGGGCCGGCCAGTTCGGCCCATTTCATCCGCAGCTTGCCAAAACCTTCCGTCGGAACAATCTCCCGCGAAGCTTCCATAACCGATTGAGAGGGCCATTGGGCATAGGCGTAAAAACATCCATCCTCGGCGTAATGCAAGCGCGAGCCGAGCGCGCCGCAGCTCTCTTTAAAAAACTGCGTTAGGCCTGCCCAAACCTCGATGAATTGACGGCGGGTTTCAGAATTATTCGACAGCAAAGTGAATTTGTAAGAGACGCAATACATGAGGTTATCCCGCTATTTCAAACACGTCTTATTTTGAAAATCATATTCATGCCCCGCATCCAAACATCTATCGACTTTCCCGTTAGAGACAAAATGCTGGAAACTCGCCCCCGCAATCAGGACAATCATCAAGACGAAATAGAGGAGATATTTTTCTTTCTTCGCGCGGCTCATGCGGCTGTCCATTTCGGCTGTGTCGACAAAACGAGGCCAATCAGGACAAGGAAAGCTGTGTAATCGCCAAGACGTTGCCAAGCGCCGCGAAAGCTCGCTTGGCTCGGCGAAATCATCATGACAAAACCAATCGCCATTGCGGCGGCGGCCAGACCGCAAGCCAGACGCCAGAACGGGCGCGTTTTGAGATTGGCTGCTAGATACCAAAACCCAATCATACCCAGCGGATATTGAACTAAGCCCAAGAGGTTATGCATGGCTTGTTTAGAACTGCCCTGAACGGGGCAGCCATAATCACAAGGGAAAAT
>CAZNXP010000353.1:0-1920 GCA_964576955.1 uncultured Algimonas sp. | reverse complement strand
CTGAAACAGTTGTCGTTCAGCCTGCAACAACAGAATATGTCTCAATTCCTGCGACATATGAAACGCAAACTGAGACAATTGTTGTCCAAGATGCCTCTACAGAGCTTGTAACGATCCCAGCGACATTCGAAACTGTCACTGAAACAGTTGTCGTTCAGCCAGCCTCTGTTGAGTATGTAACAGTTCCAGCTGTCTTCGAGACAGTCTCTGAGCCGATTGTTGTACAAGAAGCTTCGACTGAGCTGGTTACAATCCCTGCGACATTCGAAACTGTCACTGAAACAGTTGTCGTTCAGCCAGCCTCTGTTGAATATGTCGCTGTTCCAGCGGTATATGAGACCATTCAAGAGCCAATTGTTGTTCAAGAAGCGTCTACAGAGCTTGTCAATGTCCCAGCGACATTTGAAACTGTGACTGAAACAGTTGTCGTTCAGCCTGCAACAACAGAATATGTATCTGTTCCAGCGAAGTACGAAACTTACACAGAAACAATTGTCGTTCAGGAAGCCTCTACAGAGCTCGTCTCTATTCCGGCAACGTTCGAAACTGTTACTGAAACAGTCGTCGTTCAGCCTGCTGGCGTAGAATATGTCACTGTTCCTGCTGTCTTCGAGACAGTCTCAGAGCCGATTGTTGTACAAGAAGCTTCGACTGAACTCGTCACAATCCCAGCGACATTCGAAACTGTCACAGAGACAGTTGTCGTTCAGCCAGCCTCTGTTGAATATGTGTCGGTTCCAGCTGTTTATGAAACAGTTTCAGAGCCGATTGTTGTTCAAGAAGCGTCTACAGAACTCGTCACGATCCCAGCGACGTTCGAAACTGTCACAGAGACAGTTGTCGTGCAGCCAGCTGGTGTTGAATATGTGTCGGTTCCAGCAACTTACGAAACAGTCGCTGAGACTGTTGTTGTTCAAGAAGCATCTACAGAATTGGTAACAATTCCTGCGACATTCGAAACTGTCACAGAGACAGTTGTCGTTCAGCCAGCCTCTGTCACATATGAAACCGTACCTGCGGTCTTCGAAACAGTGGCTGAGACTATTGTTGTTCAAGAAGCCTCTACAGAGCTTGTCACAATCCCAGCAACGTTCGAAACTGTCACTGAGACAGTCGTCGTTCAGCCTGCGTCTGTCACATATCAAGCTGTTCCAGCTGTTTATGAAACAGTAGCTGAAACTGTTGTTGTTCAAGAAGCGTCTACAGAGCTTGTCACAATTCCTGCGACATTCAGTGACGTTACTGAAACTGTTGTTGTTCAAGAAGCGAGCACAGAGCTTGTCTCTATCCCAGCAACTTACGAAACAGTGTCTGAAACTGTTGTCGTACAAGAAGCGACAACTGAGCTAGTCTCTGTTCCAGCGACATTCGAAACTGTTTCTGAAACAGTCGTCGTTCAGCCTGAAACAGTTGAGTATGTTTCAGTCCCAGCTGAGTATGAGACTTATCAGGAAACAATCGTTGTTCAGGAAGCCTCTTCAGAGCTCGTCTCTATTCCGGCGACTTTCGAAACTGTCTCCGAGACAGTTGTTGTTCAAGAAGCATCGACAGAGCTTGTTGCTATCCCAGCAACTTTCGAGACTGTGTCTGAGACTATTGTTGTAAAAGAAGCGGCTACAGAGTTGGTTACAATTCCTGCGACCTTCAAAAATGTGTCTGAAACAGTTGTCGTGCAGCCTGCTAGCACGACATATGAAACTGTCCCGGCGACATTTGAGACTTACAACGAAACTATCGTTGTTCAGGAAGCTTCTACGGAGCTTGTTGTGTCTCCTGCGACTTACAAAACTGTAAGTGAGACAGTCGTTGTTCAAGAAGCCAGCACTGAGCTTGTCGCTATTCCAGCGACATATGAAACTGTCTCAGAGACAGTTGTTGTTCAGCCTGAAACTGTTGAATATGTCGCTGTTCCTGCGCAAT
>CAZNXP010000352.1:0-1945 GCA_964576955.1 uncultured Algimonas sp. | reverse complement strand
CAAGGTAAAGCTAAGGCGGCAACCGCAAGCGTGCGGGAAAAAGCTGATGGTTTGAAATCTAAAGCTAAATTGGAAAAGTCAGTTGAAGCCCCTGCCGCAAAACCTGCACCGAAACCAACTAAGTCGAAACCTGCTGCCGCTAAAACTGCGCCAAAGAAACGAGGACGCCCTGCAGGGTCTAAAAATAAAACGACAACTGCCAAAACAACCCCTAAAAAAACAACCACGACGAAAAAGACCACATCTAAGACAGCGGGAAAACGCGGACCAAAGCCGGGCACGAAAATTCCGCGGGATGCAGATGGTAATCTGTTAAAGAAAGACGGAACGCCGCGCAAAAAACCTGGACCGAGAAAGTCCTAAAAGATCTCAGAGAAAAACTTGAAAAGCGGTCCTTCCGGGCCGCTTTTTTTATGAGGCGATGCGCGCCGCTAAAATACTGATGGGAAGGCTGAAATCTACGGGCTTATCTCCACGGGTTTTCAAGAATTTTGCCGATAGAGCGCCGAGCTCATCCACAAGGCCATCTTCACGGGCTCTGAAATGGGCAGACCAGCTCTCGGCAAAATTGACGAGCTGCGCCGCTGTCCATAGCCCGCCCGCCTCAAATTTAGGCGCGGCAATGACCGGAAAAGGACAATTCAGATTTTCCGCCGTATAGCCCGCCATACTTATGCGGTTCCCTTCGGCCCAATAGGAGTCAATTAGAGCAAGAACAGGATCAAGAAATTCACGATGAACCGCTTTGTCGCAAATCGGTAATTGATAGGTCCAGGCGCAGAATAAAGCCTTCGGCGCAGCGGCTCTCTTTACTTCTTTCCAAAAGGGAACATCCGCAAACCAATGCACGGCTGTCGCGGCGCTCATGCAATCGGCAGTCCCATCCGCTAAACCTGATTGTTGTGCGGGGGCCGCGTGATAAGAAATTTGCTCATGAGGTTTTGCCGCGGCAATTTGCTCCGCTGAAATATCTGTCGCGTGAACCCGATTAAAATAATGGGTGAGCGCATGGGCCGCCTGTCCGGACCCTGTCCCAATATCCCAAATCAGATTATGGGCAGGGCTATTATCTGCTATCCAGCGATAGAGCGCATAGGGATAACCCGGACGGCCTTTGGCATAGGCCGCTGCCTGCTTTCCGAAACTCGTTGAATTTTCCATAATGGATAATTGCGTAAAGCGGAGCGGGAGGGAAGCCCCTGAAATCGGAATAGAGAGTTTCAGATTTTAACGCCTGAAACCTAAGCTTTGCTTATTCGGATTTTTCCGCCCGCCGCATTAATTTTGACTGTGTCGCCGTCATTCATACGCCCGCTTAAAAGCTCTCTTGCTAGTTCATCTTGTACCAATTTCTGAATGACGCGTTTAAGTGGCCGCGCGCCAAAGCTGGGATCATAACCTGCCTTGGCAAGATGTTCACGCGCAGCATTTGTGAGCTTTAGCGTGATATGTTTTTCTTTCAGCCAGCCTTGCAGGCGGGAGATTTGAATATCGACAATGGCGCCCATATGCTCAAGCTTCAGCCGTTCGAATGAGAGTATTTCGTCAATGCGGTTTAAAAATTCTGGACGGAAATGGGCGTTGACTTCTGCCATGACGCCGACACTTGCGCCTTCGACAGTTTCTCCATCCGCCAAATTCAATAAATGCTGGGCGCCAATATTGGAGGTCATGATAATCAGCGTATTTCGGAAATCCACTGTGCGGCCTTGCCCGTCGGTGAGGCGGCCTTCATCCAAGACTTGTAGCAAGATATTAAACACATCGGGATGCGCTTTTTCGACTTCGTCAAATAAGATGACTTGATAAGGCCTGCGCCGCACAGCTTCGGTCAGCGCTCCGCCTTCATCATAGCCGACATAACCAGGCGGCGCGCCAATCAAACGCGCAACGGAATGCTTCTCCATATATTCCGACATATCCATACGGGTGATGGCTTGGTCAT
>CAZNXP010000351.1:0-1947 GCA_964576955.1 uncultured Algimonas sp. | reverse complement strand
GGTGAATATTATCTTCGCCGAGCCAACAAGGCCATAGGCATAAAAATGACAAATCTCACTCTTTGTTAGGCTCGGGAGCAACAAACCGATTGCCTGTGAATATGTCTTTATATGAGGGCTGAATCACTTCGGCCTAAACCAACCGACTCTGCGTCACCGCAGCCCCTATAAATCCTTTAAACAAAGGATGCGGATCAAATGGTCTGCTTTTTAGTTCCGGGTGATATTGCACACCAATGAACCATGGATGGGCCGGGATTTCGACAATTTCTGGCAAGACCCCATCTGGCGACAGGCCAGAGAATTTCAGCCCTGCGTCTTCTAACCTCTTTCGATATTCGATATTCACTTCATAGCGGTGGCGGTGGCGTTCACTAATCTCTAACGCGCCATATTGTTCGGCCACAAGGCTGCCTTTTTCAAGCGCCGCTGGATAGGCACCGAGACGCATCGTCCCGCCAAGGTCTGTTTCTTCAGTCCGCTCCAAACGCTCATTGCCTTTGGTCCATTCTGTCATCAGTCCAACAACATTCTCGCCGCCTTCGCCAAATTCGGAACTGCTCGCACCCTTGATGCCTGCGAGGTTGCGCGCGGCTTCGACAACAGCCATTTGCATGCCGAGACAAATCCCAAAATATGGGACGTTGTTTTCGCGGGCAAATCGGACGGCTTTAATCTTGCCTTCGGTTCCGCGTTCGCCAAATCCGCCCGGCACTAAAATCGCATTCATGCCTTTCATGACATCAAGAGCTTTGGAGGTCTCAAAGTCTTCAGCTTCGACCCAGTTGATTTTGACCTTCACATTATTCGCGATACCGCCGTGGACCAGCGCCTCTGTAATAGATTTATAGGCATCTGGCAGGACGGTATACTTCCCGACAACGGCAATATTTACTGTGCCATTTTTAGGATTATGTAGTGTTGCTGAAATTTGTTTCCATTGCGACAGGTCGGCATCGGGCGGATTCTCTATGCCAAAATGGGCGAGGACTTCATGGTCGAGGCCTTCTTCATAATAGGCCAAAGGCACATCATAAATCGATTTGGCGTCGAGCCCTTGAATGACAGAACTTTCGCGAACATTCGTAAAGCGCGCGATTTTCTTGCGGTCACCAATGTCGATTTCCCGATCAGCGCGGCAGAGTAAAATATCAGGCTGAATACCAATCGAGCGCAATTCTTTGACACTATGTTGTGTCGGTTTCGTCTTCATCTCACCCGCCGCCTTGATGAAGGGCAGTAATGTCACGTGGAGGAAACAGGTATTATTGCGCGGCTGTTCTTGGCTGAACTGCCGCAAGGCTTCAAAGAAAGGCAAGCCTTCAATATCTCCGACGGTCCCGCCGACTTCGCAAAGCACAAAATCCACATTACCAGCATCGGAGCCGATAAAATCTTTAATCTCATTGGTGACATGCGGGATGACTTGTACGGTCGCGCCGAGATAGTCCCCTCGCCGTTCTTTGGCGATGATATTGGAATATATGCGGCCCGTCGTGATATTATCTGTCTGCGCGGCGCTGACCGCCGTAAAGCGTTCATAATGGCCGAGGTCGAGGTCAGTTTCCGCCCCATCATCCGTCACATAGACTTCGCCGTGCTGGTAAGGGCTCATCGTGCCAGGATCGACATTCAAATAAGGGTCCAGTTTTCGCAAGCGTACCTTATAGCCCCGCGATTGGAGCAGAGCGCCAAGCGCAGCAGAGGCTAAACCTTTGCCAAGTGACGACACAACGCCGCCAGTGATAAAAATGTAACGTGGCATTAGGCCCGCCTTCTATTTAAGCGGGTCAAAGTCGGACGATAAATCGTCTTATTCGTCCTGTTCAGGATCCGCATTTTCGGCCGGAGTTTCCTCGGCTAACGGGACTGACCCTTCGGACGAATCTGTAGTCGGCGTCAAGACCTCAGTCGCGGTTTCTTCTGTAACAGGTGTGGAAACTCCTG
>CAZNXP010000350.1:0-1960 GCA_964576955.1 uncultured Algimonas sp. | reverse complement strand
CGCCCAAGGCCAGGGCCTTAGCGCGTTTGCTTTCGGGAATATCATAATGCGGATGACTGGCCTTTGGCGGGGTTTGGAACCAACGCCGCTCCATACCGATTTTATCCGCCATCAGGTGCAGCTCGTCCAAATTATCGGCAATCATGTGGCACATAATATAGCCGCGAAAGGGATGGCGGGCGGTATCGACATAAACGCTCATGCCCTTACGCCTAATTCAGCGGCGAGGTGCAAACAAGCTACATATTATGCGAGGCCTGCATGCATCAATATGGCATTTTGCATCCGAGCACAGAACAGTTTAAGGGTTCCCTCTTCGGATGAAAGCTCAATCCGGTTAATAGGGGTCCCTTCATGGAAACCATGTGTTTAAAATCGGAAGAGATTTCTAAAGGCGGTCAGAGCCGGATACGCCGAAACCTATTTGCCGCTTTTGCAGACGCGTGCCAAACCAATGGTAAAGCCAAAAAAATCGTCACGGACGGCGACGGGAAAGCCTTCACCTATGCCGAGATTATGCGGGCCGCCTTTGCCCTTTCTTCGCCCCTCAAAAAACACAGCCAGCGCAATGAAGCGGTAGGTATTTTGCTGCCCACAGGCGCCGGCGCAGTCATCTCGCTTTTTGCGCTCCATGCGGCAGGGCGCATCCCGGCCATGTTGAACTTTACAGCGGGCGTACAGAACCTGAAAGCCGCCGCGCAGACGGGCCAATTAAAATCCATCGTCACAGCCCGTAAATTTATTGATCTCGGCGGGCTCTCGACCTTGATAGAGGCGCTGTCTAGCGAGCTGAATATTATTTATCTTGAAGACCTGAAAAATGAGATTGGGCTAAGCGCAAAACTCCGCGCTGTGATTGGACCTATTTTTCCAAAACTCTTAGCGCCGAAACCGTCACCGGACGAGCCCGCGATTATTTTATTCACATCTGGAACGGAAGGCCGTCCTAAAGGCGTTGTCCTCTCCCACGCCAATATTCTCGCCAATGTCGAACAAATCGAAGAACATGTGCGTCTGGAAGAAACGGATATTTTCTTTAACCCGCTGCCGACCTTTCATTGTTACGGGCTGACGGCCGGCACGATTTGGCCTATTCTTAGCGGTCATCCCGTTGTGCTTCATCCCTCGCCTTTACAAACCAAGACCATTGCCAAGCGGATATTCAAAACCCGATCGACCGTTTTATTTGCGACCGATACATTCCTGCAGCAATATATGCGGGCGAGCGCGGAAGGCGGGCTCGACTCCCTGCGCATTGCTGTCTGCGGGGCGGAGCGCGTGAGAGAAGAAACGCGCCGCACCGCCGAAGAGCGCTTCGACTTCGAAGTCTTAGAAGGTTACGGCGTGACAGAATGCGCGCCGGTTCTTGCGGCCAATCAACCCGGCGATATACGCTCTGGCACAATCGGCAAAATGCTGCCCGGTATTGAGAGCCGCCTAGAAAAAGTCGAAGGATTAGAGGATGGCGGCCGCCTTTTTGTGCGCGGACCCAACATTATGAAAGGCTATATTTCCCCCGATAATCCGGGGCAAATAATCGAACCCGTAGACGGCTGGCACGATACGGGAGATGTCGTCTCTGTCGATAAGGAAGGCTATTTTGCCATTCGCGGACGGCTGAAACGCTTTGCCAAAATTGGCGGCGAGATGGTCTCGCTCACCGTGGTTGAAAATTGCGCCGCCGCCCTCTGGCCCAATCATATGCATGCTGCCGCCATTTTACCTGACCCAAAACGCGGCGAGCAAATTATCTTGCTGACGGACCGCCCCGACGCCAAACGCGCCGAGCTCATGCGCTGGGCCAGAACCCACGGCGTGCCCGAAATTTCAGTGCCCAAAAAACTCATCTCCGTCGACGCAATCCCCGTGTTAGGGACAGGGAAATTAGATTATGTCGCCATCACAAAACTCGCCAAAGATGCGGTGACGGGGAAGGTGAAGGCATAAGGGGCTTTGTTAC
>CAZNXP010000349.1:0-1963 GCA_964576955.1 uncultured Algimonas sp. | reverse complement strand
GTCAGAAGCGTTCCGACAGCAGGCGCATCAAAACTTCGCGTCGTGCCGTTTTGGAATTCCACAGTCACAGATTTCACACCTTCGGCTGTCCCTAAACCAAAAATCAAATCCCGTCCTTGATCAGAGCCAAGGCCTTGAGAGGTGATAAGTTGTTTGGTTTGGGTGAACCCGTCATCTGCAACGACTGTCACACGCGCACCTAAAGAGCTGGCTGTGTTTGGCAATCGGACTTTAACCCATTTTCTATCGCCGCCCTTATTGATATAGGCGAGGGATTCTCCGTCTAGGTTTGCCCAGACAAGGTCAGGCCAACCATCCCCATTAAAATCAGAGACGATGGGCGCAATGCCAAAGAGGCGGTTTTCAGCGCCCGCAACTTTCTCAACGGGTTGAAATTTATCGCCGTAATTTTGGAGAATTTTACCCGGATAATGTTGCAGTAAGTCATTGGCGGGGAAACGCGCGTAATTTTGCGCGGCCAATAAATCTTCGCGTCCGTCTAAATTCATGTCGGCCATGACGGTTCCCCAACCAAAGCCATAACGCGCCGCATTCATATCGACTGATGTATCGGAAAATTTCAAATTACCCTCATTCCGGAACAGCATATAGGCTGGATTAAACGGATCATCTTTTTTGAGATCACCTCGTAAAATCGCGGGCGGGAGCGTATAACCCACATTAGAAAAATAGAGATCGACGAGACCGTCATTATCATAATCGCCGACAGCGACGCCCATGGGATAGGAATAGACGGATGGGTTCTCAATCGGCGAAAATGTCATATCGCCATTATTGGAATACATTTCCACAACGCCTGTATCCTGCGCGATAATAAGGTCGCTATCTTTGTCATTATCTAGATCCGCAAAGACGCCAAGGAATGTATTATGCTGTCGCCAAACACCGGCCTGCTTGGAAATGTCTTTCCAAGACCCATTACCTTCATTGAGAAAGAGATAGCTAAAGCCGCCATAATTATCAGAGAAAATCGTCTCGCCTTCGACGAGGCCAATTTTAATATAGCCCGCGACATACATATCCGCGAGACCATCTTTATTGATATCTCCAAATCCAATGGATAGCGGCGTTGTATTATCGGCGAGGTTCAGAGGCAGCTTGACACTGCCAAATTGCCCGCCTGTATTTTCATGATACCAAACGCCGCTTTCTCGCGCGGTGAAGAAATCTGTGTCCCCATCATTGTCAATATCCATGGTGGCTGCTCCATGGGTGGAATCAGCAGCGTCTTTTGCGAAACTGAGCGGTAGCTTTTCAAATTTACCGCCCCTGAACGCAAACATTGCATCAGCTTGGAGATCGCCGCCGCCTAGGAACAGCTCATCTGTACCGTCCCCATCAATATCAAGCGCCGCGCTTGCGAGAAAAGGCAATGAGTCGACCAATTCCGCTTCATGGACAAAGGGCAAGTCTACAGCGGTAAAGGCTAGATCGGTTTCACCTTGCGGCGTCCTTTCCGCTTGCCAGAACCGCAAGGCTCCAAAGGCGCTAAAGAGTGCAAAAATTAGCACCCCGAGCACCATGATAATAGCGCACCAGAGGAGCGCTAATTTACCTGCGTGTTTCTTTTTCTTCGTTTCGGCCATTATTTAAGTCCAGAAAAGAGTGAATATCCTTCTTTGCGAAGAACAACAAAAAGCGTCACAGTCAAAGCTGTCAGCGCGAGCGCTGTGATGAACAGGCCATGTCCCATGCCTTCAACTTCAATGCCGAGCCAAGGCGAAATATGAAAACCGATTGCGCCCGCAAGGAGGCCAAGTCCGCCGAGCGCGCCTAAAAGCCGTGTGCGCGGTAATAGGATAAGCGCAGCGACAATAACTTCCGCAACGCCCGTAAATATTCGAATGTAGGGCTCAAAAAGTGAAATCCCAGACTTTTCTGCAATTATAGAGAAAATCGGGTTGGTTGCCCCAAATTTCTGAACGCCGAAAAATAAAAATCC
>CAZNXP010000348.1:0-1964 GCA_964576955.1 uncultured Algimonas sp. | reverse complement strand
CGCAGCCTTATGCATCGCAGCCTTATGTTGCGCCAACTGTTGCAGCCGGCCAATACCCTGCGTACCAAGGACAACAAGGTTTCCAAACCGGTGGTTTTGCGCCAGCGTTTGTAGGCCCTCAGTCGCGCGGTTCAAACGGGTTACGTCAGGCCTATACATATGGCACACTTGGCGGGATTCTTTATGATACCGACAGTGACCTTTACGGTATCCAAGGCCGCCTCGGGTGGCAGTCAAAGAGCTTCTACGGCGCAGAAGTCGAAGGATCATTTGGTATTAGTGATGATAATGACGGCTTCGTAGATTTCGGCGGAGGCTTTGTTCAAGCAGAACAAGAAGTCGATACACAAATCGCCGCTTTCGGTGTACTTCGCTCTCCTATTGCGAACAAATTAAATGTGCTGGCCCGGGTCGGATATCACAATACAGAATTTGACGCAGAATTTGATGATGGCGTTACATTTCTCGAGCAGGATTTCTCAACAGATGGCATAGCCTATGGTATTGGCCTCGAATATGATCTGAACCGCAATACCTATGTGCGGGCTGATTATACACGCTATGACTTTGACGGTCCTGAAGCCGATGCGCTGTCACTTGCGATTGCCCGCAAGTTCTAAGTTAGGGCGACACTAATTCATTTTCCTGCTGCGCCCAGAGATGGGCGTAGAGACCGTCGGCACGCAAGAGTTCCTCATGCGTGCCGCGTTCGCTTATCTGCCCCTCATCCAAAACCAAAATTTGGTCTGCGCCGATAATTGTCGTCAAACGATGGGCAATAACAAGGGTTGTGCGGTCAGAGGCAATGCGGTCTAGCGCCGCCTGAATATCGCGCTCAGTCGCACTATCAAGCGCTGAGGTGGCCTCGTCCAAAATAAGAATAGCTGGGTTTTTCAGGAGGGTTCGCGCGATCGCCACACGCTGTTTTTCGCCGCCAGAGAGTTTCAAACCGCGCTCCCCAACTACCGTCTCATATCCCTTTGGAAGCCCTGAGATAAAATCATGGACCTGCGCATCTTTCGCCGCCATTTCTATCTCGGCCTGCGTTGCCCCTTGTTTCGCATAGCCAATATTATATCCGATTGTATCGTTAAATAAGACCGTATCTTGCGGGACTATGCCTAAGGCTTTGCGGACACTGGATTGACTCAAGCCATTCAAATCCTGACCGTCAATGCGAACCGCGCCTGAGGCAATATTGTAAAAGCGAAATAAGATACGCGAAAGCGTAGACTTCCCTGCTCCCGTCGGGCCAACAATGGCGACGGTTTGCCCGGGCTCAATCGTAAAATTTATACCTTGGAGAATGGCGCGGTCAGCATCATAGTGAAAATGCACATCCTCAAACTCCACGCGCCCCGTGACATATCCTAACTCGGCCACACCCGCAGCGTCTTCAATCTCAGGCCGGCGGTCCATGAGAACGAACATATTTTCCAAATCGGTCAGCGCTTGTTTGATCTCGCGGTAGGCAAAACCAAGAATATTGAGCGGGCGGTAGAGCTGCGTCATCACAAGGGTCACTGTCGTGATATCGCCTATTTCCATCTCGCCGCTCAGCACATTATCTGAGGCGAGAATGACAACGAGAACCAAGCCGAGCGTCATGAAGAAACTTTGCCCAATATTGACTGTGGAAAGCGATGTCCGCGACCGTATCGCAGCGCGCATATATCCCGTCATCGCCCCGTCATATCGCGCGGTTTCAAAATCTTCCGCACTAAAATATTTAACGGTCTCGTAATTAAGCAAACTATCCACGGCTTTGGCCGCCGCTTCATTGTCTTTTCGGTTCATGTCGCGCCGGAATTTCAACCGCCATTCCGTCGTAATGATGGTAAAGGCGACATAGGTTATGACAATGACAATCGCGACCAAAGCAAAGCGCCAATCATAGACGGTCGCAAAAGCAACCCCAACGATCCCAAGCTGCAAGAAGGTCGGTCCAATATTAAAAAGTAAGA
>CAZNXP010000347.1:0-1969 GCA_964576955.1 uncultured Algimonas sp. | reverse complement strand
GCTGATTAACACGCGCATTCGCAAGGCATGGATTGAAGGCAATCTTGAAATTGGCATGATTGGTGAAGCCGCCGACTTGACTTATTCTTACGAACATGTCGGAAATTCTGCCGCAGATGTTGCGGGCTTTGCAGCGTCGACCTCTAAATTTGCGAAACGATTTAAAAAGGCGAAAAATCCCGTCATTATTGTCGGCGCAGCGGCGCTACGCGGGGAGGCGGGCCAAGCTCTCTTAGCTGCGCTGGGTCAACTCGCGAAAGAGACCAATGTTATCCACGAAGACCATAATGGATTTAATATCCTTCATGCCGCAGCGTCCCGCGTTGGCGGATTAGATATGGGTTTCCTTCCAGGTGAAGGCGGTCTGGGCACAGACGCTATTTTGGAGGCAGCGCAACAAGGCGCAATCAAAACCGTTTACCTCATGGGCGCGGATGAGCTCGACACGTCCAAGCTAAAAGACGCTTTCGTGATTTACCAAGGTCACCACGGTGACAACGGCGCGCATGTTGCAGATGTTATTCTGCCTGGCGCGGCCTATACGGAAAAATCGGGTCTTTATGTGAATATGGAAGGGCGCGTTCAAATGGCTGACCGCGCAACATCTCCAAAAGGTGATGCGAAAGAAGATTGGGCGATTTTGCGGGCGCTCTCTGCGAAAGTGGACCGCGTTCTGCCTTATGACAGCCTCGACGGATTGCGCGAAAAGCTAATGGCGGACCACCCGACCTTTATGTCCCTCGATACAGCGCCCGAGCGGGCCGTATTCGATGCGGCGGCGTTGGGCGCAAAAGGGACGCTGTCCTCTGCACCGCTGAAAAACCCAATTGAAGATTTTTATATGACCAACCCGATTGCCCGCGCGTCAAATGTGATGGCGGAATGTTCGGCGGTCATTGAAGAGAAAAATAAAACTGTGAAAGAGGCTGCGGAATGATGTCCGTCTTAAACATGCCTATCATGCAAAGCGCTGCTGCCGAGGTCGCCGTTGCGGCGGCTGATGAGCGGAATTGGCTGCTTTGGACCGCCTTTAAAACGGGACAGGTCTTGCTGTTTGTTTTGTCTTTGGCTCTTCTCGTGGCCGCGTTGGTTCTGGCTGACCGTAAAATTTGGGCGGCTGTGCAAATGCGCCGGGGCCCGAACGTTGTGGGTGCCTTTGGTTTACTACAAACTATCGCGGATGCGCTGAAATTTTTCTTCAAAGAAATTGTTATTCCGGCTGGGTCAGACAAATTCCTCTTTATCCTTGCCCCTGTTTTAGGTCTGATTATGGCCTTTGCAGCTTGGGCCGTGGTACCTGTTGCGCCGGGGTGGGTGATTTCTGATATAAATATCGGCGTTTTATACGTTCTCGCGCTGAGTTCCCTTGGGGTTTACGGCATTATTATTGGTGGTTGGGCGTCTAACTCGAAATATCCCTTTATGGGCGCGCTGCGTTCTGCGGCGCAAATGGTGTCTTATGAAGTCTCTATCGGCTTTATTATCCTGACCGTTATCTTCCTGTCTGGGTCTATGAACCTGACAACTATTGTCGATACGCAAGGCGCAGGGTTCTGGAATTGGAATATGTTCCGATTAAATCCAACGGGCGATCTCGGATTTTGGAATTGGCTGATTGCGCCTGTTATGTTTTATATGGGCGTTTTATTCTTTATCTCAGCCTTGGCAGAGACAAACCGTCCGCCATTTGACCTACCCGAAGCGGAATCTGAATTGGTTGCGGGGTATCAGGTCGAGTATTCTTCAACGCCATTCCTCATGTTCTTCTTTGCGGAATATGTGAATATCATGCTGCTCTCAGCCATGATGACAATCTTATTTCTCGGCGGCTGGCATGCGCCGATTGATATTGGCATTAAGTTTATTCCGCCTTTTTTCTGGTTCTTCGCCAAGACAGCCTTCTTGTTCTTCATGTTCGCCATGGTGAAGGCTATCGTCCCACGTTACCGCTATGACCAGCTCATGCGTC
>CAZNXP010000346.1:0-1975 GCA_964576955.1 uncultured Algimonas sp. | reverse complement strand
GGGTGAAGCTCACCAAAATAAGGCTCATGAAAACTAAGACGCTGAAATGGGTAGACCCAAACGCCGTCTCAGAAATTTCGCGTCCCAATTTCGATGTAATGGTTTGGCTCGATGAGAGTGGGTTGAAGAGCGGTGAGGGCAGGCGATCCAGCGATCCAATGACGAGCATGACTGCCATGGTCTCACCCAGCGCGCGGCCAAGTGCGAGCAGGCACGCCCCCGCAATATCCGGCCTCGCAATCGGGAGAATGATTTGTTTGATAACCTCATATTTATAGAGACCGAGGGAAGCTGCATTTTCTCTATACTCGCGGGGAACGCCAGAAATCGCATCTTCTGACAAGGTCATTATTGTCGGTAAAATCATGAGCGCCAAGAGGAGGCCCGCCGTGAGAATGACGCGGCCCGTTTGAAGGTCAAATCCGTCAGCCACCCAAAGACTCAAATAAGCAACCCCAATTAACCCATAAACAATAGACGGGATTCCAGCCAACACCTCTAGGGCGGATTTCAGCACGCGGCGCAATCGATCTGACCGTGTCTCTGCAATATAGATTGCGGATAAAATGCCCAAAGGCAGCGCAATGACCATGGCAATACACATCACGAAGAGCGTTCCATATATCATTGGAACTATTCCGTAATGCGAGCGGCTAGGGTCCCATGTGGTCGAAAAGAGATGCAAGTCTTGGCCAAATAGAGCAGGGCCGCTATGTATGATTAAGGTTCCAAGAATAATGACGATAAGCGCGGAGGACGCCATCGCGGAAAAGAACGCATAGCGCTGCATTGCGGATTTTGCTTTGGGCGCGCGAGCTCGCCTGAGCTGTGGAATATTTTGAAGAGTTTGGCTCACGGATTGATTTTTATATATCCTGAAGCTTCGACGAAATTTTGCCCAGCAGGGCTCAGCAAATAGTCGATGAAGGATTTGGCTTCGGGTTTAATATCATCCCTGACCACAACAATGAGGTCTCTTGATATGGGATAATCCCCGGAGGCGATAACATTTAGATTTGCTTCAATTGTTCGGTTTTCCGCTTCAATCGCCAGGCCTTTCACATCATCATTGATCCAAGCCAGAGAAATCATGCCAATGGCGGAATCGCTTTGCGCCATGGCGGTTTGTTCTTCATTATTTGCGCCAAGGACAAGATCAGCGCCCGGCGCTTGCGCTGTGGCGTCGCCCATTACGACTTTCATGAAAATATGACGTGTGCCGCGGCTGGCTTCTTTATCTATGACTAGAATATCTCGATCTGGCCCGCCAAGCTCGGCCCAGTTCTGGACCTCTCCGCGATATATTGAGGCAATTTCGGCTAAGCTTAGAGCGGTGACGCCAGCCTCATAAATTTCTGAAGAGACAACAGGCACAACGGCATCAATACCAATCGGAATGGCGGAGAATTCATGCGCCGGATATTGCTCCACTTCGTCGTCGGTCATATCGCGCGACATCATGCCAATATCTGTTTTACCCTCCGCTAATTGATTAAAGCCTACGCCAGAGCCGCCAGAGTTCACGATGACGCGTTTGCCGGTGGCGTCGCTATAAGCTTGCGCGGCCTGAGAAATGACGGGGAGAACTGTTGATGACCCTGACACATTGACGCTTTCCTGCGGGGCAGAACACGCGGTAAGTATAATCGCGACGCTAAAGGTTGCGATTTTAGATATATTTGCGAACATAAGTCTCTCAAGTCAGGGCCGCCAATCTGGCGGCCTTTCTTTCCCATAACCTTGCAAGTTGCAGAGCTGAAATCAACTGTCTGTCATTTAAAGTGAGCTTAGGGTGTTTTGAAGTTTGAGATGCAGCGCTAATGGCTTGCCTTTCGCGCCCATTCGCCTATCTGCCCGCTCATGTTAGCGATTTCTGATCTCGATTATGCGGTGCAAGGGCGGCCTTTGTTTCGCAAGGCGACGGCCTTTATTGCCGCGGGCTGGAAAGTTGGGCTGATTGGGCGAAATGGCACGG
>CAZNXP010000345.1:0-1978 GCA_964576955.1 uncultured Algimonas sp. | reverse complement strand
CCCTGCCCTTGTCCTTGACCGGGAGTCTGAGATTGACCCTGACCCTGGCCTTGGCCGGGAGTCTGAGACTGGCCCTGGCCCTGACCTTGCGGGGATTGACCCTGACCACCACCGGGCTGACCTTGCGGAGAGCTCCCGCCGCCACCTGCGCGGCCTTTGAGTTGATCTAAAATAGCTGAGGCTGAGCTGGCTGAACCGCCGCGTAAGACGGAAGGCTCACGGCTTTGTCCTGAGTCTTGACCTGATTGTTGTCCGCCCTGACCCTGACCTTGTCCTTGCTGACCTTGGCCCTGCCCTTGTCCTTGGCCGGGTTGACCTTGTCCGCCCTGGCCGCCTTGCGGGCCTTGGATAATGCCTGCGTCTCCATTGGCTTCGCGGATCATTTCCTTCCAAGCACGCTGTTCTTGCTTGGCGATATATTCATCTGTTTTGGCCGCTTCAGAGGGCTCATAAGCGGCGTCAATCGGCTCGCCCGGCGCCGCTTCTGCGATGGCTTTGGCCCGCTGTTTATTCAGGTGACGGCGCGATTCTGGGTCCAAACGGTCAATGGCTTTAATTTCTGGGCCTACCTGCTGACCGCCGCCGCCAGTCGACCGTCTATTAATGTCGATATCTTCGAAAATATCACCCGTGTCACGGCGCCTTTGCGAGCGGCGATAGGCATCTTCATCTTCATCGGTTTGGCGCGTTTGCGGGTTATCTTGCGGCGTAGCCGGCGTCGAATCCTGCGCATAGGCAGGCAGGGCGAGCACCGCGAATAGAACCGAAATCGTCAAACTACGTATCATCATGGCGCAGCCATAGCATATTTTGGCTGAGCGCGGGATGAATAGTTCGTTACCTAATAGACGGGTTAGGCCTAGTTCCGCACCACTCGAAATCCGGTAAAATCATTCGTATCGCCGCGCCGCTGCACCGCCCGCACGCTATACCGCAGATCATCGGGTCCAGAGAACCAAGAGCCGCCCCGCACAATACGCTGCGAACAAGAGCCGCGCGCATCCGCACTGCCATCAACAGGGGCATCGCGCAGGTTCAGCGTATTACAATCTAAGACCCATTCCGCGACATTGCCGATCATATCTGCAACGCCGAAACCATTTTTAGACAGCGAGCCTGCGGGCAAAGTTCTATCGCCCGCCAAATCCGTACAGGCTTCATTCGCCCATGGCAGTTGCGATTCTTTGGCGGCGCCATTGGCAAAGGCGCAAAGCGCAGCTGGCGAGCCGCCCATCAACGCATCGGTTTTACCGCCACGCGCCGCATATTCCCATTGCGCGCCAGAGGGCAGGCCATAATTTTTGCCCGTCGTATTTGACAGCCATTGCGCATAGGCCACAGCGTCGGACCAGCTGACATTAATGACGGGGCGGCTACCTTGCCCCCATCCATTATCACCCGGCAAGCCCTTACATCCGCCTGCGCCGACGCAGGCCCCATATTGCTCAAAAGTCACCTCGGTCACGCCAATCGCAAAGAGATTGGTAAAGGTCACAGGCCGGGCAGGTTTTTCATTCGGTTTGGCTTTGCCGTCCGATGCGGCCGCGCCCAGCTCAGCCGTGCCGGCCGGCAATGTCACCATCGTCGGACAGGCCGCGCAATCTTTAAAGGTCTTACCTGGGCCGGGGCGCAATTCTTCCAGCTTAGCTATCGCCTCTGGCACATGCGCGCCTTGCGGAAAGCTTGTGAGATATTGTTGATAGGCATCCGCCGTGCCCGTAGCGCGGGCCGCATTCCAAGCCGCCTCATCCGCAGCAGAGGCTTGCTGACGCGCGGCTTCGGCCCGCAAGCGTTCAATTCGGGTCTGAGCTTCGGACGCATTCTTCCCCGTAGGGAAGGACGCTAGATAAGTCTCATAAGACGGAATTGTATTGGTTTCAGCCGCCGTTCTCCAAGCGGCCGCTTCGCGCCGCGCAGCTTCTTCTGCTTGTTTACGGCGGGCTTCTTCCTCGGCCTTTTTCTTGGCGATACGCTCGCG
>CAZNXP010000344.1:0-2006 GCA_964576955.1 uncultured Algimonas sp. | reverse complement strand
ATAATTGCTACGCGCCCATTTATCAGGAGACCGTCGCCTATTTCAAAGAGAATGGGAAACTGGATGTCACCACATGCGGCGCGGTGTCGAATGTCGGCCTGATGGCGCAAAAGGCCGAAGAATATGGCTCTCACCCCACAACCTTCTCAGCACCAGCGGATGGCACGATTTCTATCGTTCTCAGCGGCGGGAAGACAATCATAAGCCATGATGTAGAAGCCGGGGATATCTGGCGCTCTTGCACAGCTAAGAAAGCGCCGATTTTAGATTGGATTAAGCTCGGCATTGAACGGTTTGACGCAACAGGATTGGGAGCCTTCTGGCTCGACGAGAACCGTGCGCATGACGCAGAGCTGATTAAATATATCAAACCCGCGCTTTCAAAGACCGGGAAAGATATTCCCATTCTCGCACCGCGTGAAGCCACGCGCTATACCTTTGAGGAAATGGCCAAAGGCAAAGATGTTGTGACAATCACGGGCAATGTCCTACGCGATTACTTGACGGACCTATTCCCGATTTTGGAACTCAACACGTCGGCTAAAATGCTTTCCATCGTGAAACTAATGAACGGCGGCGGTTTGTTTGAAACGGGCGCGGGCGGTTCAGCCCCGAAACATGTGCAGCAATTGCATGAGGAAAACCATCTTCGTTGGGACAGCCTCGGCGAGTTCTGCGCTCTGGGTGAGAGTTTTAATTTCCTCGCGACAAAGGGCCGCCCAAAAGCAGCCGTTCTGGGTGCGGCCGTTGAACGGGCGACAGAGTTCCTTCTGGTCGAAGGACATTCGCCGGGCCGCAAGGTCGGCGATAATGATAATCGTTCCTCGCACTATTGGTTTGCGCGCTATTGGGCTGAGGCCATCTCTTTGCAATATGATGATAACGAGCTGAAAGCGCATTTCGCCGAGATAACAAAACAGCTCGTCGAGAATGAAGAGAAAATCTTGAACGAGTTGAAAGCTGGCGAAGGTAATGCTGTCGATATGGCAGGATATTACAACGCGGATGCGGGCTTAACGGCCGCAGTGATGCGTCCGTCTCCAACACTCAATGCGATTATTGGGTAGGTTGAGACTAAACCCTCTTCTGGCGAATGGGCTTAATCGACTCGCCAAGGCGGAAAACGCCGGGCTTTACCAGCTTTGAATACTCGGATGCGATTGCCCGACGGATCAAGAATGTCCGCTTCTTCCCAGAGATAGGATTTCATCTCCGAAGGTGAGAGGGCCTCACACTTTGCGTCTGCCAAAAACCCGGTAACATCATCAACTTCGAAATAGATGAGGGGAAAGTCTGCGGGAGCGGACCACCCTTCATTGACTTCATGCAAGGAAAGTGTCGCGGGAGGCGTTCCATCTTCGCTAGCGGGAAATTCAAAACGGACGTAATGCGGCGCGCTATCTACGATGAGTTTTAATCCGAGCCGTTGATAAAAAGAAACGCTCGCCGCGAAATCAATCGCGCCGAGCGTTACTTGATTTAGGCGAAGGCCGTGCAAGACTTGAGCTAAGTCATTTTCCGTTCGAAGTTCTCAGCAATCGCTTCGAGATAGCCAGTTGTTGTCAGCCAGCCTTGCTGATCTCCAACGAGTAGGGCGAGGTCTTTTGTCATTTGGCCGCCTTCGATGGTTTCAATCACGGTTGCTTCTAGTCCCGCCGCGAAACTCGCCAATTTCTCATTATCGTCGAGTTTCGCGCGGTGCGCGAGACCGCGTGTCCACGCAAAGACAGAGGCTGTTGAATTGGTGGAGGTTGCTTCACCTTTCTGGTGGTTGCGGTAATGGCGTGTGACCGTGCCGTGAGCGGCTTCTGCTTCCATTGTTTTCCCATCTGGCGTCAGAAGGAAAGATGTCATTAGGCCGAGTGAGCCAAAGCCTTGCGCGACTGTGTCAGATTGTACATCGCCGTCATAGTTTTTACAGGCCCAGATATATCCGCCAGACCATTTCATTGCGGCGGCGACCATATCATCGATTAAGCGGTGCTGATACTCGCCGCCAAATTCTG
>CAZNXP010000343.1:0-2017 GCA_964576955.1 uncultured Algimonas sp. | reverse complement strand
GAGACAGTTGTTGTTCAGCCTGAAACTGTTGAATATGTCGCTGTTCCTGCGCAATTCAGCACGCAGAGCCAGACATACATTCAGCAAGAAGCGGCGAATGCGCTGACAATTATCCCTGCACAGTATGAAACTGTCACAGAGACAATCGTCTCACAGGAAGCTTCTACACGTATCGAAGTTGTGCCTGCGACTTACCGCACTGTCACAGAGACAATTGTTGTCACGCCAGAGCGCACAGACATCACTGTCATTCCTGCGAGATATGAAACGAAATCAGAGCGCGTTCTTATCGAACCAGCTCGTGAAGAGTGGAAGCCAGGTTCACAAGCGATCAACGCTGGTGTATTCCAAAGCGGCCGCGTTAACACACAAACCCGCGGACAGTTCACTGTCTTTAACGGCGTGTCTAACCAAGTCGTGGAATCAACAGAAACTATCGTGAACCAGACAGGTGAAATTCTTTGCCGCGTCTTGATCCCAGCCAAGTATAAAACAATCACGAAGCAGGTTGTGGTCTCACCGGCCCGCACAACTGAGCGGACTATCCCGGCTGTCACAAGAACAATCAGCAAGCGCGTTGTCGACCGCGAAGCAACAACACGTGAAATCCCTGTGCCTGCTCAAACAAGCACAGTGACACGTCGCATCGTGAAGACACCAGCCCGCGTTGTAGACGCGTCTGGCGCCTCCTTCTCTGGCGGAACACGCATCAGCGGATTTGTTGATGCGAACCGCGACGGTCGTGATGACCGTGACGGATTGTCATCTGGTGATGCTGCAAGTGCTGACCGCGCTGCGGGCGGTTCTCGCCTCGTCGGTGGAAAGTCTGGCGGTGCATCTGGTGGCCAATATGGTCAGAAGATTGGGTCTGTCTCTACTCGCGTCGTTTCAAAAGCTGCTGAGGTTGTTGAGCGCCGCGTACCAGCTGTCACAAAGACACTGACACGCCGCGTCGTTAAGACACCAGCTCGTACAACTGAGCGGACTATCCCGGCCGTCACAAATACTGTGACACGCCGCGTTGTAGACCGCCCAGCAACGACATCTGAGCGGACGATCCCGGCTGTTACGAAGACTGAAACACGTCGCCGTATCAAAACACCGGCTCGTACTGTTGAGCGGACTGTCCCAGCTGTAACCAAACAGGTTACGCGCCGCGTCGTTGACCGCCCTGCGTCTACACAGGAACGTAGAATTCCTGCTGTAACGAAGACGGAAACACGCCGTGTCGTGAAGACACCGGCCCGTACATCCGAGCGGACTGTCCCAGCTGTAACAAACACTGTGACACGCCGCGTCGTTAAGACACCGGCTCGTACAGCCGAACGGAGTATCCCGGCTGTTACGAAGACTGAAACACGTCGCCGTATCAAAAACCCAGCCCGTACAGCTGAGCGCCGTGTCCCAGCTGTCACGAAGCAAGTTAGCCGCCGCGTTGTGAAAACACCTGCGTCGACTGTCGAGCGTTCAATCCCAGCTGTTACGAAGACACGTACACGCCGCGTCGTTAAGACACCGGCTCGTACATCAGAGCGGACTATCCCGGCCGTAACCAAGCAGGTTACACGCCGCGTTGTTGACCGTCCTGCGTCTACGCAAGAGCGGACAATCCCAGCTGTCACAAAGCAGGAAACGCGCCGCGTCATTAAGACGCCAGCGTCAACTGTTGAGCGGACTGTTCCAGCCGTCACGAAGCAGGTGTCTCGCCGCGTCGTGAAGACACCGGCCCGCACATCTGAGCGGACTATCCCGGCTGTCACGAAGCAGGAAACACGCCGCGTCGTTCGTACGCCAGCTCAAACTGTTGAGCGGACTATCCCGGCTGTGACCAAGCAAGTGTCTCGCCGTGTTGTGAAAACGCCAGCCTCTGTTCGTGAGCGCGGCATCCCAGCCGTCACGAAGCAGGAAACGCGCCGCGTCATTAAGACGCCAGCGTCAACTGTTGAGCGGACTATCCCAGCGGTCACGAAGCAAGTGTCTCGCCGCGTCGTTAAGACACCGGCCAGCACTTCTGAGC
>CAZNXP010000342.1:0-2019 GCA_964576955.1 uncultured Algimonas sp. | reverse complement strand
TTAATCCTGTTATGACGACGCCCGTCCTAAGACCCCAATTTAAAAGGTCTATCATCACGAGGCTCCGCTCGATTTTGATTTTAAGGATTTCAGAAGCGCCGTGATTTCATCAATATCATCTTCGGACAGGCTATTGGACTTCGCGAGATGCAGGAATAAGGGCGCGGCGTTATCTTTGAAAAATTGCGAAGAGACCTTGTCCAATACCCTGACGCCATAATCTTCTCGGCTCAGCGCCGGCGTATAGAGATAGCGTCGACCATCTTCTTTAGTTTGCAAGATATTTTTCTGCACAAGACGCGAGAGAAGTGTTTTGATTGTGCGAATATTCCAATTTTCAGATTTCACCCGTTCTGCAATATCACTGGCCGCAAGGGGCGCTTGCTCCCACAAAACATCCATGATGATTTTTTCTGATTGTGATATTTGCTTCATGACGACTCTATAGACTACGTTATGTGGTCTATAAGTAAGATTACACTTCGTAGTCAAGAAATATTTTAAACTTCTCCAGAACTCTTAACTAGGAGCGAGGGGATAAACGTTTTAAGACCGATTCAAATCTTGGAGCTTTAGCATGTCGACATCTCGCCAAATCACCCTCACCTTATTTTCTGCGGCAAGCCTTGCCTTGGCCGCCTGCTCGCCAAGCTCTGCCCCAGATACAACAGCAGAAAAAAACGTGGTTCAAACAATCGTGCCCACTCAACGGTTCTTCACCGCCGACCAATTCACTTACGCCAATTACCAAAACGTCGTTGTGAAGCATGCTGATTTAGATTTAGACGTAAATTTCAATCGCAAGGTTTTGGACGGCGCCGTCACGCTGGACTTTGAACGTATCAGCCCCGGAGCGCCGCGCCTTACCCTAGATACAAAAGATCTCCTCATTAAAGCCGTCGCCCTCCAAACAAAGGACGGCTGGATGCCCACGGATTATACATTGGCCGAGGCTGACCCTGTCTTGGGCTCTGCTATGACCATCAATATTGGGTCCGAGGCCACGCGGCTGCGGATTATCTATGAGACGAGCCCAAGCGCGGAAGGCTTGCAATGGCTGACCCCTGCGCAAACGGCTGGGAAGGAAAAGCCTTATCTCTTCTCTCAAGCCCAAGCGATTCACGCGCGCACCATGTTGCCTATTCAAGATACGCCCGCTGTTCGCCTGACCTATAATGCGAGCCTGCGCGTTCCAGACGGATTGCTGCCGCTCATGAGCGCCTCGCAAGATGGTCAAGACGAGGATGGGAATTGGAATTTCTCTATGCCGCAACCCATCCCGAGCTATCTCATCGCGATTGCGGTGGGCGATATTAAATTCAAAGCCATTAATGACACCATCGGCGTTTATGCAGAGCAATATATCCTCGATGCCTCTGCCGAAGAATTTGCGGAAACCCCACAGATGGAAGTCGTCAATACTGAGCTTTATGGACCCTATCGTTGGGGACGATATGATTTAATTGTGTTGCCGCCGAGCTTCCCCTTTGGCGGGATGGAAAATCCCCGCCTATCCTTTATGACGCCGACCCTCATCGCCGGCGATAAATCCCTCACCAATGTTGTCGCCCATGAGCTCGCGCATAGCTGGTCTGGCAATCTTGTGACGAATTCGAATTGGCGCGATGCGTGGCTGAATGAAGGCTTCACCAGCTATGTTGAAAATCGCGTCATGGAAGAACTTTACGGAGAGCGCCGCGCGGTCATGGAACAGGTCCTCGATATGGAGGGACTGAAACGCGCGATTTCTGAGGCGAAGCGCCCTGAATTGACCCATCTCAAATTACCGGATGATATGGAGCATCCAGATGATGCCTTTACGCTCGTGTCCTATATCAAAGGCGCGAATTTTCTATTCTTCCTTGAAGACCGTTTCGGGCGCGACAAATTTGATCCTTTCCTAAAAGCTTGGTTTAATGATTACGCCTTTGAAAGCGTCACAACGGAAGACTTCCTCAACTATCTGCATGTGAATCTACATAAGGATAATCCAGACGCCCTCACCCGCGCGGAACTTGA
>CAZNXP010000341.1:0-2021 GCA_964576955.1 uncultured Algimonas sp. | reverse complement strand
ATCATATATATCGAGATTTACGCCGTCATGGACAACGGCGCAGCCATAAGTCCGGCACCAGAAATCCGTATCGAGAAAACTAGCTTGCGCCGAGGACGCAATAGAGGCGAGGGCAATTCCCGCAAAGAGTGTCTGCTTAATTCGCAACATAATCCAAAGAATCGACAGGTATATCAGTCGAGCGGAATTTGTTTTGCGGTACGAAGGTATTATTCAAATCAAAATCAATCGTGTATTGCCCAGACTCAAGTTCCGCAACGTCTTTCAACGCAATATTATACGTCCGTTTTCCGCCGTCCAAAACAACCGCACTGAGAGGCGTTTCGGTGACGACATCGCCCTCAGAATCCTTCAAAAAGGCTGTGCCTTGTAGGCGCGCATGAGCGTCGCCTTCATTTTTGATTTCCATTGTAACCAAACCCGGGTTTTCGGAATTCAGGGCAACACTTGTGACCTCAGGTAAGCTCTTTGATGGCGTTAAAGTCAGATAAAAGAGAGAGGCAAGCTGATAGCGATTCCAAACACCAGAGACTTCGCCGCGATCATCAAGTTCCGGTAGGAGTGTCGTCGCGAGAAGCGCAAAACGATGGTCGCCTTTATTTTCAATTTTATAAGGCGCTGCAATCTCAACTGTGATGTCTTGGGAAGTCTCAGGCTTTAGCGTGACAGAAGCTGGCGAAAAACGCACCCATTCCGCCGCTGACCTTTCTGTGTCTCCTGGCGCGTCGAGGATTAGCTTGCCTTTATCATCCAAAGACCAATCTGCGAGACCCATCGTCAGGCTAATTGTCTTTGTTTTATGGACATTGCCGACCGTGACGACTTGGCGCTGCCTATCTCCGGGTTTAATCGTCATCTCAACGGTAGAGGGCTGCACGCCGACTCCGAAGGAGTTCGCAATAGGGGCATAAGCAGCTGCCGCGACTAAAGCTGACCCGCATAATAGGGCTGATAAAAAGCGAAAATGAGACATTGTTAAATCCTAAGGCTATTCACACACAGGAAATTGTCGCAAAAAAGGCTTTCGGCAGGGTTAATTTTCGCCTTCAATTTTAAGGCTTTGGATATTGTTCATTTAGCTTTCAGCCTTGGAACTCCAGCGGAATGCAGATTGTTGGACGAAACGCAGGTAGCCTAACCTTCAAGCAGGCCTGCAGGTTGCGCCGCGGCGAGCATGGCGGCTTGCAATTTCTCAAAGGCGCGCGCTTCAATTTGGCGAATACGCTCACGTGACACGCTATAGACTTTCGCCAATTCTTCCAGTGTCATCGGCTTTTCGGCCAAACGACGCCGCGTGATGATGTCTTGCTCGCGCTCATTCAGATCTGCCATGGCATCTCTGAGCAAATCCATGCGGGCATCATGTTCCTGAGATTCACCGAGAATTTCCTCTTGTGAGTCAGAATCGTCCGTCAACCAATCTTGCCATTGCGCCGCGCCATCTTCGCCGCCAATGGTGACGTTTAGGGAACTATCACCGCCGCCTGACATACGGCGATTCATGGAGGTGACCTCAGTTTCTTTAACGCCCAAATCGGTTGCAATTTTTTTGAGGTGCTCGGGTTTCAGGTCGCCGTCTTCAAGCGCTTTCATTTCGCCTTTCATTCGGCGCAAGTTGAAAAACAGTTTTTTTTGCGCAGCCGTGGTCCCCATTTTCACGAGGGACCAAGAGCGCAGCACATATTCCTGTATGGCCGCACGTATCCACCACATCGCATAGGTCGACACGCGGAAGCCTTTATCGGGGTCAAATTTCTTCACCGCTTGCATGAGGCCGACATTGCCTTCGGAGATAATCTCGCCAATCGGCAACCCATAACCACGATAGCCCATGGCTATTTTTGCCACGAGGCGCAGGTGAGAGGTCACCATTTTCTCCGCTGCCGCTGTATCTCCATCTTCGACCCAACGCTTTGCCAGACGAAACTCTTCGTCTTTCTCAAGCATTGGGAATTTGCGGATTTCTTGCAGATAGGAGTTCAGTCCCTGTTCCGGCGAAAGCGACATGGATAGTTTCATGT
>CAZNXP010000340.1:0-2048 GCA_964576955.1 uncultured Algimonas sp. | reverse complement strand
ACGCGCACAGGAATGGGCGCGATGATGTCTGCCGTCTTCCGTACAAGGCTCGACACTTGGGCGGGCACACCAACGCCAATCGTATCGGCCAGAGAAATTTCGCAAGGCCCCGCATCGGCGAGTTGTTTGACAATCTCCAAAACCCGAGCCTGCGCCACCTCGCCGTCAAAGGGACAGCCAAAGGCGGTTGAGATAGTGACTTGCGCCGTGCGGCCTTCGGCATAGGCGAGCTTCACGATTTCATTCGCCGTCTGAACCGTCTGTTCGCTCGTCTGATTTTGGTTCTTTAGTCCAAACCCATCCGAAGCAACACAGACCGCGCCGAGCTGATCCACCCCCGCTTCAAAGGCACGAAATGCCCCGCGCTTATTTAAGGTCAATCCGATACGGGTGACGCCGTCGACTTCGCCTAATTCGCGCACGACATCTTCGGCATCCGCCATTTGCGGGACGAGCTTGGGATGGACAAAACTCGCAATCTCAATCCGTTTAGACCCCGCCGCAATCGCGCGGCGAATAAAGGCAAGTTTATCATCCGTGGAAACCAGCGTCTTTTCATTCTGGAGGCCGTCCCGCGGACCGACTTCAACCATTTCAACAGAGATAGACATAGGATCCGTTTATTCGGCGGCGGCGGCCATAACAATAGCTGCATCCTCTTTTATCATATCCGCGGCCTTTTCCGCAATCATGATGGTCGGCGCATTCGTATTTCCAGACACAAGGTTCGGCATAATGGACGCATCCACAACGCGCAGCCCGTCGAGCCCGTGAACCCGCAAGCGTTCATCCACAACAGCCATGTCGTCTTGGCCCATTTTACAGGTCCCAACGGGGTGATATTGCGTATCCGCCCGCGCGCGAATATCGGCTTTAATCTCATCCGTATCCGTCGTGCCCGCAACATAAAGCGGCTTGCCCTTAATTTCATCAAAGGCAGGGGATTCCAAAATTTGCGTCATGATATGCGCGCCGCGCACCAGTTTTTCCATATCCCGTTCATCGCGCAGAAACGCCGGGTCAATAGCAGGCGGCGCCTCCGGATCAGCGCTTTTCAACCAAACCGCACCCCGGCTTTTCGGGCGCAGCACACAGACGTGACAACTATAGCCATGACCCCAATGTAGCTTGCGGCCATGATCATCCACCATCGCCCGGACGAGCACGAGAGAGATATCCGGCGAAGGTTCGGAACGGTCCGTGTAGAGAAAGCCGCCGCTCTCAGCGAGGTTAGACGCCATCATACCTTTTCTCTCTTTTCGGTAGCGCATAATATGACCCAATTGCCGAAAATTCCCCATCAGAGAAAAACCAAAATTATCTTTCAGCGGAGAGCGGTATGACATCACATAATCAATATGGTCTTGCAGATTTTCGCCGACCCCCGGGAGATTATGAACCTGCGCTATCCCATGCGGGTCAAGCTTATCTTTCGCGCCAATACCAGAGAGCAATAGAATTTGCGGCGAACCAAATGCGCCCGCCGAAACAATCACCTCTTGTTTCGCATTCACGGTCTGGGAGGTTTTATTTTCCTTATACTGCACACCTATCGCGCGGCCATGTTCGACGATGACTTTCTCTGTATGCGCGCCTGTTATGACCGTCAGATTTGGACGCTCCGCAATTGGGTCTAAAAAAGCCCGCGCTGTCGACCATCTTTCCCCGTCCTTATGGGTGACCTCATACATACCAAGGCCTTCTTGCTGCACCCCGTTAAAATCATCCGTAAAAGGAATTTGGTTTTGACGTCCAGCTTCAAAAAAAGCCTCGTTGACTTCGCCGGGTTCATGCACGGGAGCCACATTTAATTCGCCGCCCTGCCCGTGAAAATCATCACCGCCCGCCTCGCGGTGTTCGCTTTTTTTGAAATAAGGCAAGACCTCATCATAGGACCAACCGGAATTACCGAGCCGCGCCCATTCATCATAATCCGCCTTATGACCGCGAATATAGATCATCGCATTCAGGCTAGATGAGCCGCCCAAGACTTTGCCGCGCGGTTGATACCCTTTACGCCCATTCAGACCTTCTTGCGGCTCTGTCTC
>CAZNXP010000339.1:0-2070 GCA_964576955.1 uncultured Algimonas sp. | reverse complement strand
TTGATACGGAAGGCGAAATTATGCCGAGCCTGCGCGTTGGCGCGGCGAGTGAACCGGAAATCGGGGATATTGTTCTCGCGATTGGTAATCCCTTTGGGGTCGGGCAGACCGTAACCTCTGGGATTATATCTGCTTTGGGGCGGACAAATGTGTCTGATATTTCTAGCGCAATCCAAACGGATGCTGCCGTCAACCCTGGCAACTCAGGCGGCGCGCTTGTGAATTTACAGGGCGAGCTCATCGGGGTGAACACAGCGATTTTCTCGCGCTCAGGCGGCTCGAACGGAATTGGCTTTGCGATTCCCGCTGAATTAGTTGAACGCGCAATTGACTCAGCCTTATCCGAAGGCAGAATTGTCAGGCCGTGGATTGGCGCGCGTACTAATAGTATCGATGCGACAATGGCCTCTGCCTTGGGACTGGACCGCGCCAAGGGTGCTGTCATCAATGAGCTATTGACGGGCGGCCCTGCCGAGCAAGCGGGATTGGATAAGGGCGACGTTATACTGTCGGTCGATGGCACAGATATTAATGATGATAGCGGTCTGCGGTTTAAACTCGCGACGCTGCGCCCGCGCGAAACCGTTCCCGTTGAATATGTGCGGGATGGACAAAACCGGTCCACGCAGGTGCGCGTTGATACACCTCAAGAAACCCCGCTTCGCGATGAGCGAGACCTAGAAGGCGTGCATCCCTTTAATGGAGCCGTCATTGTAAATATGAGCCCTGCGCTGGGTGAAGAGCTTGGGTTTGATCCTTACCTTGAAGGGGTCATGGTCTTGAAAGTTCGCCGAGGCTCTGCTGCGAATTACAACCGCTTACGCCCCGGTGACTTTATCTTGAACGTCAATGACACGCCGATATCCTCCTCTCGGCAATTAGAATCTGTTCTCTTATCTGAACCAGTAGATGTGGTTTGGGATGTTCAGGTGGATAGGGACGGGCGAATTGGCGCGCTCCCAATACGATATCTTCCTCCGCAAGAGTAACCAGCAAATAACCTGCAGAAATAATTTATCTGGTTAGGATGTGGTTTCCCACTTATCTGGCGAAAAAATTCTTCCTCAGAGTGTATTCATTTACTTTTCATTAAATATGCGCTTAAGGGAGCGCGGGGATTAATTCTGGAGGGAACAAAATGGCTGACCGCAATGATGACGAATATCAAAACGTCAATTTTTATGCAAAGCACACCAAAGCGAAAGATAATGGATTTTCAAAATTCGTCGTCGATAAGGATTTCTATTTCTGTCGTTATATAGATGGTGAAATCGCGATGCTCAGCCAAGCTTATACAAGTGTGGCTGGACGGGATAACGGTATCGAGTCCGTTAAGAAAAACGAAAAAATCGCAAAGAGATTTAGATTTGGAACCCGGGCTGGCGGAAAGCACGGTTTCTCGCTTAGAGCTGGAAATGGTCAAGAAATCGCCATCAGTCCAGACTATGCGAGTCTGGCAAGAGCACAGCATGTCACAGGACGTATGTCTGGCAGCGTGACGAGAACATCTGCTAAACCCAAGGCGGCTAAACCTAAGACAACTAAGTCTAGGGCGTCCGCGAAGCCAAGGACAACCGCATATACGAGCGTTGGCGGGTCTGTAGATAATTACAAGCGACTTGCATTTTATGAAAATTATGGCGGCAAAGCCGACGGCTTCAATAGCTTCGAACGCAATGGCGCATATTACTTCCATTATAATAGAAACGGAAAAGTCGTTCTGATTTCAGAAGGATATGCATCCAGACGCGCCCGAGACACGGGCCTAGCCTCTGTGCAAAAAAATATGAAATTGGCATCGGCTTACAAACATCGTCAGCATAAAAATGGGAAATATTATTTCGACCTTCATGCTGCCAATGGGCGGGAGATCGCGACATCTCGTTGGTATAGCTCGAGAACAGCCGCGCACGGTGCGGCAGGGAGTATTAGTAGTGGAACCGCGAAGGCGCCAACAAAACGTAAAGCGGCCGTAAAGCCAAGAACGACAACAAGAGCTACGGCGCGTCCAAAAGCTGCGACGACGACAAGAGTTACAGCGCGTCCAAAAACGACCAAAGCAAAAACGAC
>CAZNXP010000338.1:0-2086 GCA_964576955.1 uncultured Algimonas sp. | reverse complement strand
ATGAAATTCATAGGTTTTGATTATCCTAAATCTGGAGAATTAAAATGATGATCAAATTACATCCAAAATGCCTATCTTTTTGTTTTGCTATAGTCGTAATTTCTAGCCTTTCAACCCAGGCTCACGCGGACCAAACCCAAGATAATTATAAGGCCTGCCGCAAGGCCATTAACTCTTATATGGGCTTTAATACGGGGGTATCTGGAGAGCTTCACTACAAGCTCAAAAAAATCCGCAAGCACCAAGTTCAAAAACTAACTTTCTTAGCGCGAACAGATAAAGGGAAAAACACGATTATCTGTACGGTTAGGCGGTCGAGCGTCTTAGAATTGACCGATGGAGATAAACGGCCACTCAAATAAATCTGTGGCTTTAATCTCGCTTCAGCTGACTAATCTCGTTAGATATCTACTGTCCGTTTTATGGTAAAGCGGGCAATAGAACACATCCTGCGCCGTGCAAAGCTTAGTATAATTGTCCCAAATAATATGAATACCGAGGAGCTGATAGCTTAAACATTCGGCCACTTTAAAAGGCACGCATAATCAAAACCCAATTTAGCCATTGAATCGCAGCCGTAAAAGTGGATGGGTAGGCAGATGAAGATATCAAGTTCATTAGATACGTTCGATAAAAAAATTACAATCCAACCCTCTTCACGCAATGGTCGATTGCAAGGCGATGACGTGAGGATGTTCGAGGTGTTGTTTCAACACCTTCTGGACGTTTATTTCTATGTCAAAGACATTGATGGATGTTGGATAAACTGTAACGCGTCCTCGCTAGCTCTACTTAATTTCTCGAAAATATCCGATGTGGTCGGCAAAAAAGAAGCAGACTTTTTTCCACAAAAAATTGCAATCGAAATTCGGCGGGATGACGAAAAAATTCTGTTTCAAGGGCACAGCGTTTTAAACCGGATAGAAGTTATTCCAGATGCCTTTGGAGATCTCATATGGGTTCAAACAAATAAGCTACCCATTTACAATCCAAGCGGAGTTATCGTTGGGATTATTGGTATCACGCGGCCAATTTCAAATATGGAGAATTTACCGCAAGAGTTTTCGCTTTTTAGCGAGACCATCACCTTCATCAGGTCAAATCTCGCAAATAACATTAAAGTTAAAGACCTATCCCACCTTATGAAGCTATCAGAGAACCAGTTTCGGCGTAAGTTTAAGAAAGAGTTTGGCGTAACGCCGCAACAATTTATTTTACGGGCACGCCTTCAGGCAACTGGTAATTTACTTCGTAATGGAAACAAACCTATTGCGACAATTGCCGTGGAGTGCGGCTTTTCCGATCAGAGTTATTTCACCAAACAATTTAAACCCTTCTTTGGAGAAACGCCATTGCAATATCGACGACGCTGGAACAATGGCTGAAGCCATAAATGGTGAAATAGTTATAAAGTTTCTCAGTTTCTTTCTATCCGCTGAAAAAATATAATGGTTATATAGTCAGATTCCTGATGAAAAATCCCCCAGATTTTATCTAGAATTTCAGAGAACCAACACCCCATCTACGTTGGCCTGAGACATGCCTTTAAATGGCATATAAGAGTCCTCATTGCGATCTGGTCCCACACTTGATCGTGATGAGGCGATATTATAGGCCGCACGCAATATCTTCAACGCGCTTGCGCCCCGGCCCCAATCCCTTATCCTAGCACGCATGCCAAAGCCGTCCGTAACCGCCGCCTCTGATACGAACCTGTCGATGTGGCAGCCGCATCGTCCTGTGCGGCCGGAGAAGATTGAGGGCGGACAGACCTTTCGCCTCGTCTCGGAGTTCGAGCCCAAGGGCGATCAGGTTAAAGCTATTCCGGAGCTTGTCGCGGGCGTAAACTCGATTGACCGCGATCAAGTCCTGCTTGGCGTGACGGGGTCTGGCAAGACTTTCACTATGGCCAAGGTCATTGAACAGACGCAGCGTCCGGCCCTCATCATGGCGCCAAATAAGACATTAGCCGCGCAGCTCTATTCCGAGTTTAAAAGTTTCTTCCCAGATAATGCCGTCGAATATTTCGTCTCTTACTATGATTATTATCAACCCGAAGCCTATGTGCCGCGCACCGATACATTCA
>CAZNXP010000337.1:0-2102 GCA_964576955.1 uncultured Algimonas sp. | reverse complement strand
TTTGGGAACAGAGGGTCGCAAGTTCGAATCTTGCCGCCCCGACCACGGTTTTTCTCCCTTTTTATCCGATTGTAAGGCTTTGCTAAGGCCTTGATGCTAGATATCTGCCAAGCGATTGGGAAGAATATCTATGAATACTGCTCACAAAATTGACAATGTCGTGGCTGTGAGGCCTCAAGCGGCGCCTTTCAAGCAAGTCGAGATCGGGCGAATCAGAAACGTCGGATACGCAGTCGCGACCATTTCCATCAACAAGTCGGTTATCCGAAATAATCAACTTCATCTGGCGCAAATCGGCACAATTTTGAAGATTGTGACGAGTAAATCCATCGTTGTGGCGATGGTGGGGTCTCTCAAAATCGGATCTGAAGATGAAGAAGGTATGTCGGATGGATGTTTAGCCCAGCTAAACATCATGGGTGAAATCACAACAAATGAAACAACGCGGACGACACGGTTCTTTCGCGGGGTTCGGTCTTTTCCTGTTATAGGCGAAGCCGTTTATAATATGTCACCCCAAGAATTGACGCTTATCTTTAACCGAGAAAATGAAGCCTGTATTGAGGTTGGTCGTCTGCAACAAGATAGTTCGATCGTCGCCAAAGTTCGAATTGATGATTTATTGTCCAAGCATTTCGCAATCATCGGTTCTACCGGTTCTGGTAAATCTTGTACGGTTGCGTTGGTTCTTCAAGCCATTTTGGATGAAAATCCAATGGGTCATGTGGTGCTATTTGATCCACATAATGAATATTCGAAGAGTTTTGGAAATCGCGCCGAAGTCATCGATCAAAACTCGTTAGATCTGCCATTGTGGATTTTTGATTTTGTCGAAACCTGTGAGCTCCTTTGTTCTGACATCGAAGACCATGCGCGTGAAGAGACGGAAATTCTCCATGACCTTTTGCTGAAAGCGAAGCGGCTTTATGATCGGTCATTGAGAACGGGAAATTTGAGTACGCAGGTAAAGTTTGACGATATTGAGGCCGAGCTACAACGCTCAACACATATCACCTTGGATAGTCCTGTGCCTTATCGTATTCGCGATGTTTTAAAACTTATTGATCACGAGATGGGGAAATTAGAAAATTCTAATAATCTGCAACCCTATAAGCGTTTGAAACGGCGTATCGCGACATTAATCGCGGACCCGCGCTATCAGTTTATCTTCAAAAATCAGGCGTCCGCTCGTCCGATTGAAGAGATTGTTGGCCGTATTTTCCGGCTGCCTGTACAAGGTAAGCCAATTTCTTGCCTCGATTTTTCAGGGATCCCATCAGAAGCGCTTAATATTGTTGTGTCAGTGGTTAGCCGCCTCGCATTTGAACTTGCGACATGGTCTGAGCGAAAGCTTCCAATCTTATTGGTGTGCGAAGAGGCCCATAGATATATTCCGCGTGACAAAAGTCTTGGGTTTCATTCGACCCGCAGAATTATTGGCCGAATTGCGAAGGAAGGCCGAAAATATGGTGTCTCGCTCGGAATTATTTCTCAGCGTCCTTCAGAGCTTGAGCCGTCAACACTTTCACAATGTTCGACGATTTTCTCGATGCGGCTCTCCAACGAGCTGGACCAAAATTTTGTCCGCGCTGCGGTGCCTGATGGTGCGGCGGAGTTGCTGTCTTTCTTACCATCGCTCGGTACAGCGGAAACAATGGTATTTGGGGAATCCGTTAACCTGCCAATGCGCGTGATTTTAAATACGCTGGCTGAAGAATATCGTCCACATAGCTCGAGTGCGAAATTCACCGAATTATGGAAAAATGATATGGCGACACCAGAGTTAATGGGCAAAGTCTTTGACCGTTGGCGCGCGAGAAGCTTTAACCCCAAGGACAGGCCTAATACGCCAGCTCAGGCTTCGGTCGAGGCAGTGGCCCGTGCCGGTTTCAGTCAAGCGCCCGCCGCAAGGCCGCCCGCCGCTCGCCAACATGGCGCTGCAAATCAACAGCCAAGCGATCTCGCATCGCAGGTGAGGGAACGATTGAAAGCACAATCCTCACCTATGTTGAAAAGAGCGCCGGGCCTTGCAGAGGTGAAATCTAGATTAAATTCTGCATTTCATAAGAATATCTAAGCATTCGCTGGATTGACCCTTGGGC
>CAZNXP010000336.1:0-2121 GCA_964576955.1 uncultured Algimonas sp. | reverse complement strand
CGCAAGTTCCTCCTCAACTCCGCCAACAACCGCAAGTGCAGCCCGTGCAAAGACAGACGTCGCGCCGCGTAACTGGACCGCGGCAACAGCGTGCACCGCAGGGGGCAGTTCAGGGGACCATTCCGGGTCAAGGTTTTGCAGCGCCGCAATTTCAAGACCCCCGAGTTCAACAACAGAATTTCCAAAGGCAAAATCCCCAAGGACAAATACCGCAAGGACAAGGTTTCCAAGGACAGAACTTTCGAGGACAGCCATATCCTCCAACTCCAGCGCAACAAGCGCCCCAAGGTCAGCCCCAGCCCTTTACGCAACAGCAAGCCGCGGCACGCCGTGGGGCATCTCGCCCCCCGATTGGTGAGCCTATTCAAGCGCCGCAAAAACCCGTTCAGCCAAAGCCATCAACGCCAAGCCAGCGCCTAGCGCAGTTCACGGCGCAAACAAAAGCTTCGCCAATCACAGGACCCGTTGCCGTAAATCCGGAGCAGGCCAGAACAAGCCTATATGGACGCTTAAATGATGATTTGGGTTCGCGTCCAATTCCGACGGCAAGCGCTGTTCCAACGCAGCCTGTCTCTGAACAGCCGCTGGGTGAGGTTCTGGCAGGCGGTCGTTAGGTCGTCTTCCGCTTCTTTATCAGATAGGTGATGCCAGATTGAATGGCCGAGAAGGAAAGCCGGCACCAGCCAAACATCACGAAGAGTACAAAGCAGACCGTCAACGAGGTCAGCATGGCGGTTGCGATATTGTGCGCATTATAACCTAATAATAGCAAGGTTTGCGATCCGCCTGCAAAGGCCGCAATCATCGCCAAAAAAAACCAAACGCCAACCCAATAAAATCGGATGAGCTCATTTTTTTGCTTGAAGGCGGTGACGGGAATAAAAAACGCCGTCACAAAGACGAGGGTGATTGCAAACATCATGACACTAGGGAGGAATTGTATCAACATGAAACGCGCACTTTCGTCTGTGGGGACTTTTTCTCTTTCCGTTTCAAGCCCTGTGCCGAGTCCGGCTTAGGCGCGTTCTTTTGTTGTTAAAAATCGCAAGCTTGGATTTTTTTCCTGCGCATAGCCAACATCCCATGAGGATTTCGCGAGAAATACGGGCGCATCATCCACGTCGGTTCCCGTCGTCATAACGTTCTTATCGACGAAGGCTTTGATGAGAGCCTCGTCATCGGCGGCAATCCAGCGCGCCGTTTGATAGGCGGGGACTTCGAAGGTCACCTCCAGCCCATATTCAGTCTTTATACGCTCCCGCATCACATCAATCTGAAGCGAGCCCACAGCGCCGACAATCATATCGCTACCGAAGTTGGGTTTGAACAATTGTGTCACGCCTTCTTCGGCGAGGGATTCTAGTGCCTTGCGTAGATGTTTCGCTTTAAGCGGATCTTTTAATTGGGCGCGGCGCAGGATTTCAGGCGCGAAGTTTGGGATACCCGCAAAAACGACTTTGCCAGATTCGGAGAGGCTATCGCCAACGCGCAAAGCGCCGTGATTGGGAATGCCGATGACATCGCCCGCATAGGCATTTTCCGCGAGTTCTCGATCTTGGGCGAAGAATAAAATCGGATTGTGAACGGAGATGGTTTTATTCTCGGCGGTTTTGAGCTTCATCCCCCGCTTAAATTCCCCCGAACACATGCGCAGAAAGGCCACGCGGTCGCGGTGGTTCAGGTCCATATTGGCTTGGACTTTGAAGACAAAGCCCGCAACTTCTTTCCCCGTCGGTTCAATGCTCACCTCTTGACCCGCTTTTTTCGCGGTCTCGGCTTGCGGTTCAGGGCAAAGCTCGGCCAGCGCATCAATGAGTTGAAGCACACCAAATTTGCGTAAAGCGCTGCCAAAATAAACGGGCGTCATATGGCCTTCGCGAAAGCTCTGCGGGTTGAAGTCGGGATATTCCTTGGCCAGTTCCTGCTCTTCCATAAACTCATTCAGGAGCTCATCATTATCAAACATGCCGCCAATCGAGTTGCCGTCCACCTTGGTCAGAATATGTTCGCCGCCATCTTCGGGTTTGACGAAGTGAAGGAAATCATCCGTCCGCAAATCAACCACGCCTTTGAAACGGCGGCCAGAGGCGGCGGGCCATTGCATCGGCACCACATCAAGGG
>CAZNXP010000335.1:0-2128 GCA_964576955.1 uncultured Algimonas sp. | reverse complement strand
GGCTAATCGCGAGCTGCACAAAGGTCAGGCCAACCGCGACAATCACGCAGCCAATTAAAATCGCCATGCCCCAGTCAAATCCTGCCACCTTTTGTGCCAAACGAATATCGGCTGCGAGCAGGCCCAGATAGGCGGCGAATAAAACACCATTGGCGAGCATAAAGGGTAAGAGGCCTAAGCTGACCAAACCGAAGGCGCCGCCGACCAAAAGAGACAACCCAAACACGGTCCAATTGCGCGTGATGGTCCAAACACGCACCCTATCCATTTTATCAAATATCATGCCGATGAGATAAGCCAGAGCCGGGAAGGAAAATAACCAAAGCCCGGTAATGAGACAAAAAGGTAAAACCCCGGGTAAGCTCAATTCTGCCCCACTCGCCTGCGCGCGTACAGACTGAATGCCGTAAACCACGAGCCAGAGCGGCGCGAGGCTGAGGGCCAATAGGGCAAAGGAGACCTTTTGCCCTTTACGGGATAAATCAAAATAATTTTCCCAATTTGGCCATGTACCGAGAACGGCAAAAATCCCAAGCAAGGACGTTAGGGGTTTCATAAACAGAGCTAAACTGTAGACTTCGCAGGTTCAGGCAAAGCGCAGAAAATCCCTGTCGGTCCATGCATGCAATAGCCTTGGGGGTTCTTCGCCAGATATTGCTGATGGTAATCCTCTGCGGCATGATAGACCTCCGGCACACTGCGTAGTTCCGTTGTGATGGGACGGCCATAGGCCTCGGCATAGCGCTTAATCGCGGCCTTGGATTGCTCCATCTGCCTATCCGTATAAGTATAAATCGCCGAGCGATATTGCGGACCAACATCATTGCCTTGGCGATTGCCTTGCGTCGGGTCGTGATGTTCGAAAAAGACTTTCAATATTTCATCAAAGCTAATGACGGACGGATCAAAGACGATGTGGCACATCTCGGCATGACCCGTCTTGCCCGTGCAGACTAATTTATAATCGGGTTTGGGCGTATGTCCGCCGGAATAGCCAACGCTCGTGACATGCACGCCGTCCAGCTTCCAGAAAATCCGCTCGGCGCCCCAGAAACAGCCCAAACCAATTTGAATTTGCTCATACCCCTCTGGGATATCGGCAAACATTGGCTTTTCATTGACATAATGCGCGCGGCTCTCGCAGAGGCTCAAATCCATCTTGCTCATATTAGGGCTCCATGACTTGTTTTAATGCATTGCCGATCAATTTCGCAAAACGGGCAACACCTTCATCATGCCGAATGTGGTCCTGACGGATTTCAATTGCAAGATGGGGCAGCGCGCGCGGCGCAACATGAAAATCAACGGTGTGGTTTAGGTCATAGGCCGAATAAGGCTCGTTTATCCCAACGGATAATTTCGGGGCCAAACGATAGAGCGCATCTTTGAAATCCTGCGCCGTGCTTTCATCATGTTTGACAAGCAATCCAATATCGACGGACCGCGCCTCGCCCAAATCTGGTTTTGGCGTGAAAGAATGCAGCGAAACGACAAAAGGCGAGGAGAGCTGATTTAACTGCGCAGAGAGCGCCGCATGATAAGGCGCATATAAGGTGTCGATACGTTCCGTCCGCGCCGCCGCGTCAATATTTTGATTGCCGGGAATAAGCGTGCCGTCCGAACTATCGGGAATGAGGCTCTCCATCCGCTTTGACCGGTTTGGATCAATCAACAAGCGTGAAAATCCCGCCACTAACCCGCCGCACTCGAACCGTTTGCAGAGCGCCCGCAGCACAGCTTCCGTGCCAATATCCCAGGCAATATGCCGCGTCAGATCATCGCCCGACAGGCCAAGATTATCATAACGCGCGGGAATATGCCGCGAGGCATGATCGCCAAAGAGAAATAGCGGCGTTTCAGAGGCCGCAGGGATAATGTGGAAAGGCTCGGACATGTTGATATGCGTTAACAGATGCGGCGGCGCGATGTGAGGCATTGTTACAGTTAAACGGCGCGGCAATTTCGGAAGGCGGAAGTCTGCAGCCCGCCGACGAAAAAGGTTGCACGGATAGCTCTGTACGCTATATCGCGGCCCTTATCGGATAAGCCTACGCTTGTCTCAAACCCCTCGGGTCAAACCGAGGTCAATGCCTCGTAAGGTGAGGTGGCCGAGTGGTTTAAGGCGCAC
>CAZNXP010000334.1:0-2132 GCA_964576955.1 uncultured Algimonas sp. | reverse complement strand
TTTTTGGTTATTGAGCATAAAGTCAATAACGTCAAAGCCTAAGTTTAACTTCTCAACCCTTTATTACGCCAATGGCTTGGGTTGGGTTTGCCTAACTAGGAAAAATTATAGTGGAGGCAAAACCGACCAAGCGCAAAACGTTGAAGAGCTTAGCCTCCTACTGGTGCAGCGTTTAAGCTTTCATGTGCCTTATCAGACCCAAACAGGATGAGGCTATCTCCTGAGACGACGGGGTCTATATTGGCTGTGAAACGGACAGTTATGCCGCTCTGTCGCCTGACCGCCAAAATGGTAAAGTCTTCAAATTGAGCGGCTGCCTCGCCAAATGTGAGGCTTTCAGAGGCAAAAAATTGATGCTCACTCACGCTTAAGTCGCCGCCAAAATGCAAGAGCCTTTGATAATGACGGCCACCTAAAAATGTGAATTTTTCAAGAAAAAATCGAATTATGCCGCAGAAAAATCGGTCCACTACCGAATTTAGCATGATGACGAAAAAGAAAAAAATCATGCCTATCATCCAAGCTAGCTGGACCAAGATTGCATTCATATTCGCATCGGTTCGAATAAATGAAATCATCAAGGTCGATAAAACAGAGACAATGCCAAGATTACCAAAAATCATCAGCCAAGCGACGATTTTTCGCCGGATCGGGAAATTGACAATCAATTCCGCCTCGGTCGTTGTAAACCCCGTCCCCGTCAGAGCGGATATAGCCTGAAACCTAGCATTTTGTTCCGGCATACCTGTCAGCTTTAGCGCAACAGCAGCCAAACGAATGAGAAAGAACGAGATTCCTAGAATTAAAAGGAGTGAAAGAGCCGCAATCATTTTACTCACCTTTGCGAAGTGTCACGAGAGGTTTTGCATAAAAATCAAGTCTTATACAAATAGCCGCGGCAAACAATGAAGTTTGGTAAAATAACCTTAGCTCTCTTGAGCTTGGTCTGGTTCCAGTATCATTCTACTCGTCTTATCACTTTTACTGCGCTTGCCTTCCGGCCAATCGCCCGTGGTCATATAGATGAGTTCTTTGGCAATATCCGCCACATTATCGCCCATGCGCTCAATATTCTTCGCCATGAACATCACATGCATACATCCGGAAATATTCCGCAAATCTTCCATCATATAGGTCAGCATTTCGCGGAAGAGCGCATTATGAGATGTATCGACAGTTTCGTCTTGGGCGCGCACCTTTATCGCAAGCTCTGTATCCCGCGTCTTATAGGCGAGCATGATTGAGGCGACCATCTCTTGGACGATTTCACTCATGCGGATCAGAGTTTCAATCGGTCCCGTGTCGGCGGATGCCTTTGTAATTGTATTGGTGCGCTGCGCCATATTGCGCGTCAAATCGCCAATTCGTTCCAAATGGCCCGCGCTTTTTAGCGTAATAACAACCTTCCGAAGATCGCCCGCAAAAGGTTGGCGCAGCGCCAAAATTTTAATGGCGAGGTCGTTCAGACTGGCTTCCATTTTATTGAGCTGCTTATCGCCCTTCACGACCTGTTTAGCGAGGGCACGGTCTTCTTTGCGCAGGGCCCGCGTTGCCGACTTGAGCTGCTCAATAACAATCTCGCCCATTTCGAGAAACATGGCTTCGAGGCGCGACATATCCTCATCGAAAGAGGAAACGATGTGATCATCACTCATCTATTTATCCTATTCGGCCGGAAATATAATTTTGAGTGCGCTCCTGAGCAGGGTTCGTAAATATAGCTTCCGTGTCGCCGCTCTCAACGAGCTCCCCGAGATGGAAGAAGGCTGTCTGCTGCGAGACCCGCGCGGCCTGCTGCATGGAATGGGTCACGATAACAATCGTATATTTTTCTTTCATGGAATCCATCAAATTTTCGATGATGGCGGTTGCGATTGGGTCCAGAGCCGAACAGGGCTCATCCATGAGGATAATCTGCGGGTCGACGGCAATGGCGCGCGCAATACAAAGACGCTGCTGCTGTCCCCCAGACAAGCTGGTGCCAGGCTCATTTAAGCGATCAGACACTTCATCATATAATCCCGCACGGCGCAGAGAGGTAATGACGATGTCTTCGAGATGTTCTTTTGAGTCAGATAAGCTATGAATACGCGGACCATAGGCGACATTATCAAAGATTGATTTCGGAAAGG
>CAZNXP010000333.1:0-2152 GCA_964576955.1 uncultured Algimonas sp. | reverse complement strand
TCTTCTCATCTTTCACGAATTTGGAGACTTGGGCATAAACACTGCGGTCAGCGCGAAGCTTGACGAGCTGCGGCGCCGCAGCGAACATTTGGCTCATTTTCAGAAAAGCCGTTGTGCCCAGTTTCTCATAGCCCTCGCGGTAGAGCTCTTGCGAATAGGCGAGAAATTTGCGGTAGCCTGCGACATCATCGGGATTACGCGCGCGGATTTGCTCTTCTAGGAAATCCTGATCATTATTATAATCAAGCACCACCCCGTCCTCCCATTGTAAGCGGTAGAATGGATCGACGGGCAGTAGCTCGACATAATCCTTCATGTCGCGTCCTGTCAGGGTGAATAGCTCTTCGAGGCAATCTGGGTCGGTGATGACGGTTGGACCGCCGTCAAATTTAAACCCGCCCTTCTCATAGACATAAGCCCGCCCGCCCGGCTTATCGCGATTATCAAGCAAAGTGGTTTGGAAGCCCATAGCCTGCAAACGGATAGCCAGCGCAATGCCGCCAAAGCCGGCCCCAACGACAATGGCCGTAGGTCGTGAAGATGTGGTTGTTGTCACTTAGACTCTCGCTTCGCTTTTTCGCGCCTGATAAAGGCTTTCTCAGAGAAATTATAGAGTGCTTTATGTATAGGCACAGGCGGCTTTCCGATGAGAATGCGCGCTTTATCACGCCACGTCAGGATTCCGGCATAAAACCGGACGATCAGACCTTGGTTCAAGCCGTAAAAGCGTTGCAGTACGGCGTAGCGTACCTCGGGTTTGGCAGCACGAAACAGCATGCGGTTGAGGAGGCGGAGGAAGCGTTCACGTTGCCAATGACGTTCCTTGACCCCAATGAGAAACGCTGGAAACAATTCACCTTCAGCACCCCAATACTCCAAAATTTCTTCCGCAATAATATCTGCAACGTTCAAGGCATCTGGAAAACTGTAGCCTGTCACGGCGTGATAAAAACCCCCTTTGATCCCTATTAATGGGGTTGGAAGACTATCGATAGTATTATGCTTCTCGAAAATCGAACTTTTAAGAACGGCCAAAGTTATGGGCAAAACCCCCTTTTCTCGCCGCACGACCTCATAATAATCCACGCTTAGATTATCTCGGATATACTCCGTAATACGGGCATCGACCTCTTGGCTCTGCAGTTCTGGTCCGTCCGTATAGTAAGTATCTTCAACAAGGAGCTCTGTTTCAGAATATGGCAAGCAATAGACAAAACGGTAACCACCGAGCTGCTCGACCGTGGCATCCATAATAATCGGGCGCTCTACGCCATGCGGCTGTTTTGTTTTAATGACGTGACCGACAAATTTTTGATACCCAAGGAACACATCCCCATTGGGTTCAAAACCTCGGGCATCCAACACGCAGCGTGCTTCAAACCTTTCACCTCCTTCTAAAATCACATGATCCGGCGCTAGAATTTTGACAGACTTATTCAAACGCAGCTTTAGACGTCCGCTATCTATATGAGGCTTCACACAGGCGCGCAGCGTCTCGGAATTTCCCGTGCAATATGGAATGCCTAGTGTCCGTTTCCGTTTTGGAAATTTCACATCATAGCTATCCCAGCGATAAGCGATGAAAGGCTCTATCCACTCGCGCAAATGTTCAGCAACATCGGTCAGATTGAATGACCAAGTGTGATCCCCTGCTATTTGGTCTGAGGATTCAAAAACCGCAATTCTTAACTCTGGATTCACATCCAAACACCGCCAAGCTGTTAGGAGTCCCGATAGGCCTGCCCCCACAATTATCATATCTGGCGTCTGGTTCATGAAAGTGGTTTAGAGTGCAAACTAAAAAGTACAAGGTGAAGAATCGACACATCGACTCACCAGAATAGTAAAGAACTCCATTATTCAATCAAAGTTTGTAATGACAATTCTTCGCAACGAGAAACTTGAAATTTCTTGCAAAAAAAACTTTTAAATTACAGTGTTTTATAGATTTTTGATAAATTTCGCATTGGAGATGACTGTCACTGAAAAACCTAATGCGCTATTATTTTTAGGTTCGATGAAAATTGAACATGACGGGTGGCTAAGTTGCCCCACATCAACATAGCTGTCCGTCAACCTGATTTTTTAGTTTCCAGAAAATGGAACCTATTAATTAGTTTATGATTTAAAATATTTTCCTTTATTCCAAATC
>CAZNXP010000332.1:0-2152 GCA_964576955.1 uncultured Algimonas sp. | reverse complement strand
GATGTCTTAGCTTTTGACATCATCATTTTGCCTGTAGATGGATTACGCATTTCGCGGGATGGGCGATGCTTTGAAATGAATTGACCAAATCCAGGAATGACGACTTTTGTGCCATCGCCTTGCTTCATTTCATTCGTGACAACTTCACAAAATGCATTGAGCATTTCACCGCAATCGGATTGTGATACACCTGTTTGAGCGGCCAATGCGCTGACGAGTTCTTTCTTGTTCATCTGGAAACTCCCTAGTGATGAATTGTGCCGAACCTTGCGCTCGATCACTTGTGATAAGTGTTAAAGCATCAGGTTAATGAGTCATTAATTACTGGGGTTTTATGGGGGTTTTAGGGTGTTTTTGCCTGTGTTTTTGGACTTTTTTGTTAAGGATTAGGCCTTTAAATAGGTTACAGCTGAGAGATGTACTGGAATCTGATAGAATCGATATCGCAGTGATTCTCCGATTTTCTCTTGCAAATTGGGGGCGCAACGGCGTTAAGGTGGCATGTCTAAGCAATTAAAAATTGGCCTCATTGGTGCGGGCGTATTTGCGAGCTACCATGCGCAAAAACTCAGCCATCATCCGCGTGTGACGTTCACGGGAATTGTTGACCAAAATGGGAAACATGCGGCCGAATTAGCTGGAAAGCACAATGTTGTGCCAATGCCTTTGGCAGACTTACTCGCCGAGTCGGATGCTGTTGTGCTGGCCACGGCGGCGACGGCCCATAAAGCGCTCTCTGTGCGCGCCCTTGAGGCGGGCTGTCATTGTTTGATTGAAAAACCCCTCGCAACTTCGGCGAAAGGGGCTGCGGTTATTGCGCAGTTGGCAAAGTCTAAGAATTTGACTGTCCAAGTTGGGCATCAGGAACGGATGGTGTTTAAAGCGATAGGGCTCATGGATGTGAGCGAGCGCCCTATAAGAATTGAGGCGGTACGAAACTCTCCTTATTCGACGCGCGGTTTAGATATCTCCGTGACCTTTGATTTAATGACCCATGATATTGATCTTTGCACGGCTCTCATGGACGGCGCGCCAGATGAGGTCATAGGATATGCGGGATGCGTGAGATCAGACACAGCAGATATGTCTTATGGACGGCTGCGCTATGGACAGTCCACAGTCCGCCTCACAGCGAGCCGTATTGCGAAAGAAACTGAGCGGTGGATGAAATTGACCTATGCGTCGGGTGAGGTGCATATTGATTTTAATAAAAAGACGCTGTCGAACTCTACTGCCTTTGCCTTAGATGAAAATTTTGCGGACAAGGCGATTGCGAAAGATAGTCTGGGAGCCGCGACAGATAATTTTGTGCGCGCTATTTTGGACGGCGTTCCGGTTTTAGTGGGTCCAGAGGACGGACAGATAGCTGTGCAGACCGCCGAGCGCATTGACCAAGGGAGAGCTTGATGAAGGTCATAAAATGGGGAGGGCTTGGCCTGCTTGGAGCCGTTTTGATTTTCACCGTCCTGAACTGGACAAAAATTCAGCGCCTTCTGACGGTCAATAGTTTGTTCGATGCCGATAAAATTGTCGCGAATTTTTCGAACATGGATGCAGCCTTTCTCCATCATGATCTGACCGTTGGAGAGCCAAAGCCTTGGCCAGAGGATATACAAGAGCTGCCAGAAAACGTGATGATAGCGGGGGTTGAGACGAAGCTCGCTGACGCGCTGGAAGAACTTGATACGACAGCGCTTGTTATTATTCGTGACGGCGCGCTTATTCATGAGAGCTATTATAGAGGCACCGAGCGGGATGATTTGCGCATTAGTTGGTCCGTTGCGAAGTCCTTCATGTCGGGGCTTTACGGGCAGGCGATTGAAGATGGGCTGATGGATATTTCGCAGCCGATTGAATCCTATCTGCCGCAGCTCAAAGGCACAGCCTATGAAGGCGCGACAGTCGCCAATATTTTGAACATGGCCAGCGGCGTTAAATTTAACGAGGATTACCTCGACCCGAAATCAGACATAAATGATATGGGCCGCGTGCTGGGACTTGGCGGGTCGATGGATAAATATACGGAAACCCTAACTGAGCGCCAATATGAGCCGGGTACGGTTTGGCAATATGTCTCAATTGATACACATGTCGCCGCGATGGCCCTGCGTAAGGTGACAGGCAAAACCCTGCATCAACTCTGGGAAGAGAC
>CAZNXP010000331.1:0-2158 GCA_964576955.1 uncultured Algimonas sp. | reverse complement strand
TCGGCGCGCCGATACAGGTCAGGCCCCGCGAAATTTCTTCGTCATCAATCGCATAGCCTTGCGCGCGCACGCGCTCTAATTCTGATTTTAACGCGTCAGGGTCTGTGATGGTGGCCTCGGTATAGGCCTCCAGCTCGCGCGCGAAAACACGGCTGCGCAAGCCTTCCGTGCCATGGGCCAAATGAATTTTCCCCATGGCGGTGCAATGCAGCGGAAAGGATTTCCCAATTTCCGAATGCAGCCGCAGACCAAAATCTGACGGTTCGATTTTATCAATATAAATCCCTGTCTCCGCGTCGCAAATGCTCAGGGTCGCGACATAGCCCAGCGCCTCTTGTAGGGATTTCAGGGCAGGGCGGCAGCTCTGACGAATATCCAAATTCGATGTGATTTGCGCGCCTAATGCGGCGAGTGAAAATCCGCCGCGATAGGTTTTTGTCTCCGGCTCGTAGGACAGCACATTCAGAGCTGTGAGTTCCTTGACTAATCGGTGCGCGCTGGACCTCGGCAAGTTTGAGCGCGTTAGGATTTGCGTGAAGGTGAGGCCGCCAGCTTGCTCTGCCACGACCTGCTCGAGGATATTAAACGCATTGGCGAGTGACGACATAAATTTCGGTTTTCCCTATAATGACAAACAGCTCTTGAGGATTGACACCCAGCGGGTTTTTTATCATTATTCCATATAAGGAATTAAGTTCCAAATATGGAACTGTCAACAAGAATAATGATTTCAGGGAAACTAAGGCGAGACGCCGCTAGTTCCACATTCGAAATCGACTCGAACAAAGGGAATGAACATGAGCGCACTTATAGAGTCTTTAGCCGCGAAACGGGTTGTCCCGCTTGTGCAATCAGAAGACCCGGTCACGGCGTTGAAAATTTCTGAAGCCCTATTGGAAGGCGGTCTTGAGGTTTTGGAGGTCGTCCTTCGCACCGATGCGGCTTTGGATTGCCTTGAGGCCATCGCCAAAGAATTTCCGCAAGCGCATGTCGGTGCAGGGACAGTGTTTAACGCCGCGCAAAGCGAAGAAGTCATTCGCCGCGGCGCGACCTTTATCGTCTCCCCCGGATTAGATGAGGGCTCCGTTAAAGTCGCACAATCCAACGACATTCCTATTCTGCCCGGCGTCGCAACGCCGTCCGAATTGATGAGAGCGCATAATATGGGCTTACGGACTGTCAAGCTTTTCCCAGCTTCTGTTGTTGGCGGTCCGAATATGATTAAGGCTTTGGCCTCTGTTGCCCGCGACGTGAAATTTATGCCAACGGGCGGCGTTAAACCGACCAACCTACATGAATATTTCGCCGTTCCAGCTGTTCTGGCCTGCGGCGGCACTTGGCTCACGCCTAAGGCTGAAATCGAAGCGGGTAATTTCGCCGCCATCACAAAATTAGCCAAAGATGCGATTGCTATCGCAAACGCATAAGCCCCAAAACCTTACAAGAGATTTTTAAAAATGACCGATTTTCTAACCTTTGGCGAAATCATGCTGCGCCTGCGCTCCCATGGCTATGAGCGCTTTTTCCAATCTCCCTCTTTCGAAGCCACTTTCGGCGGCGGCGAAGCGAACGTCGCTGTGTCGCTTTGTAATTACGGATTCGATGCGGGGTTTATCTCCGCTCTGCCTGATAATGACATTGGCCAAAATGCGATTAACTGCCTGCGCGCGCTCGGTGTAAATACAGATAACGTCAAACGCCAAGGCGACCGTGTCGGGATTTATTTTCTCGAAACAGGGGCGAACCAGCGTCCGTCAAAAGTCATTTATGACCGCGCGGCGTCCTCTATCTGCGAAGCCAAAGTTGGCGATTTCGATTGGCCGAAAATATTCAAAGGCGCAAAATGGCTGCACATCACTGGGATTACCCCTGCGCTGTCACAAGGGTCTGCTGACCTAAGCATGGAATGTGTCAAGGCCGCGCAAAAAGCGGGCGTGACCGTGTCCTGCGATTTCAACTTCCGGGGTAAGCTTTGGAAATATGGCAAGACCGCGCCTGAGGTTATGCAAGACCTCGTGAAATATGTTGATGTCGGTATCGCCAATGAAGAAGATTGCCAGAAATCTCTCGGCATTTCTGTCGATGTTGATGTCGAAAGCGGGTCTGGCCATTTGGACCTCAGTAAATATGAAGAGCTGTCTCAGAAAGTTCTCGATAT
>CAZNXP010000330.1:0-2176 GCA_964576955.1 uncultured Algimonas sp. | reverse complement strand
GTCCTTGATGAACGACATAAAAAATATTTTCGGCGATAAGATATTCAATGAAATTCAGACCACACTACAATCTGTCAAAGCCAAATTAAAATTGTAGCGTTCTATTATGAGCGATAGGTGGCGTGAATATTTGTTCGCTTTTTGCCCAAAAGCGGACGTTAGAAGTTTTATAAAATGAGTCAGTTAGTGTATATACAATAATATGTTCGTCGGATTGTTCATTATTTTTATGTTATTAGGGTACCCATTTGGTGCTTGGCTTAAAGGAAGTTCTACTTTTCCTTTACCCTATAAATTTTTGTTTGTTTTTTTTGCTTTTATGGTTTGGATCACATTAGATTCACGCGGTCCATCTTTTAGCGGGGATGGTAATGGTGGGTGGTATGGGTCAGGCATTGTACTTTTAATAGTTTCCCCAACATTCGGATTAGTTCTAGGGATGGCTATTGGCGCTCAAATGCGATTGATGAAAAATAGTGAACGCTCCCATGATGAACAATAGGAAATACCAAAAGCTGATTGTGATTGGATAAGATCAACATTTCTCTAATGTCTGCTTTTCCCCTCAAAGCGGACATAACTTGAATGATAACTCATAGACCTTTAAATCCAAATTCATGGAGTACATGCAGACGGACATTTGGAATAAAGTTGCGTCATCGGTGAATTTTACACTTGATATAAATTATCACGAATTTCAAAAATATGTCCCTGTAGAAAATAGCGTGCTTGATTTCGGCTGTGGATATGGCCGTATAATGAATGACCTGTTCGACTTGGGTTATGAAAAAATAGTAGGCCTTGATTCTTCTCCTGAGATGATTGTTAGAGGCAAAGCCAACTACCCTCATCTTAGTCTACACAATTATAACTCATCGAAAATTCCAGCCCCTGACAATCATTATGATGCAATAATGTGCTGTGCAGTATTAACATGCATTCCAACCATTAGTGCGCAGAATGAAATTGTAAGTGAACTAAAACGTGTTTTGAAAAATTCAGGCATCATATATTTTGCTGAATTTCTACAAACAAGTAACAGAACGTATGGCGAAAGTGGTACTTTCAAAACAGGTTTTGGAGCCCATATGAAGCACTTCACTAAACAAGAATTGCTAGATTTGGTGGCGGATTTCAGAGTGATTTCAAGTATTGAAAAGCTTGAGAAATCTATATCAGGAAAAAATGCATCAAGCTTTCAATTAGTAGTCAAAAGCTAAGTTTAGATTATGTCTGTTTCTCCCCTCAAAGCGGACATTAGCCAGTGGCTTATTTGAGGCGATTTTAAGCCGTTTGTAGGAGCCCGTTTTATGGGAAGACTAAGAGTGAAATGTTCGGCTTTACTTGATCATGTGAAATTCTGGGCAATTTAACCAAAACTCCAAGAACTCTACGTCACAGATATGATATGCCCATTTTCTTTCTGAGATAGTTTTGTATTTTATTGTATAAATATTTCCGGGCATATTCTTTATAAATTTTTTGAAAAAGGGCTCGATGGATGACCAATTTGCGTTCAAATACCAACTACTACTTCTGTACCATGGTAAATAATTAAGTGAGAAAATAGCGCCTCCGAAATCAATATACCCACCAAGTTGCTTAGCCAGATATAGTGTAATCTCACCTAGAATATTGTGGTCTAAATCTCCCTTGAACATTGCCCCCAAATCAACTGAATATCCAGGTCTATAACCTATTGATTTGTAAATTTGTTTAAACTCATCTTCGTCATAGTTAGGGTTTTCAAAAGTGATATCCTCATGAGTTATGATAAATGGCCTGCCGTCACTCTCAAGATTACCCCCAATTGGTTTCGTGGAACTCACCCAGAAGTCTTCATCTTTCCGGCTATCAGAAATGCTATCGATAGTCCTATTGATTAAATTCAATTCAGCGTTAGTGAGGGCATTTTTTAAAATTATGGACGAACCGGGCCCCATAATTAGTCCTTGATTTCTTATTTAATTCGAGATTTCATAAAATGTACTCTCAAGCAATAAAAAACAACCATTATCGCGGTTGTTTCTGAGCAAAAAGTGAGCGTCTTATTTTGGGCGACAACGGCCTCTCGTGAGAATCCTTGATTAGGCGATTTTAAGTCGCACGCGAAATATCTATATTGGCGTATAAAGTGGAAGATCCTATTAGTGTCACTGAAGCAAACGATTGGCTC
>CAZNXP010000329.1:0-2212 GCA_964576955.1 uncultured Algimonas sp. | reverse complement strand
TGCAAGCTGCCTTCATTGAATATGGAGGCAATCGTCACGGATTCTTAGCCTTCTCTGAAATTCATCCAGATTATTATAAGATCCCTGAAGCTGATAAGCTCGCGCTCAAAGAACAAGAAGAAGAAGAGCAGCGCCAAGCCGATGAGGAAGAAGAAAAGCGCAAAGCCGCTTCGGCCAAACGCAAGTCCCGCACAAAACGGGATGAAGAGGAAGAAGACGAGGATGAGGATGACCTCATTGACGAGGACGAAAACGACGAAGATGATGATGAAGACGGAGACGACGAAGAAGAGCGCGACGAAAACCTAGACCCCGATGACGAAGACGCGACCGATGAAACAGATGCAGAAGTTGCAGATGAGCAAGTCAATGTCGCCTCAAAGCGCCGGAAACGAATTTCTCGCCGCCGCTATAAAATCCAAGAAGTCATCAAACGCGGTCAAATCCTTCTTGTTCAAGCCGTAAAAGAAGAGCGCGGTAATAAAGGCGCCGCGATGACGACTTACCTGTCTCTGGCAGGTCGCTATTGTGTATTGATGCCAAATACGCCGCGCGGCGGCGGTATCTCCCGTAAAATCTCTAATGGGTCTGATCGTAAACGTCTGAAATCTATCATGAGCGGATTGGACGTTCCAAAAGGTATGGGCGTTATCGTCCGCACGGCTGGCGCGAAACAAACCAAAACAGAAATAGGACGTGATTACGAATACCTCTCCCGTCTCTGGTCGGATATTCGTAACAAAACGATGGAATCCTCAGCACCAGCCTTAATCCATGAAGAAGGCAATCTCGTAAAGCGTTCTCTCCGTGACCTTTATAATAAGGATATCGAAGAAGTACTGGTTCAAGGTGAAGATGCCTATGAAACGGCGCATGAGTTCATCAATATGCTGATGCCGAGCCATGCAAAGCACATTAAACATTATGACGACGAAATTCCGCTCTTCCTGCGTTATGGTGCGGAGAAGCAGATCGAAAATTCATTAGACTCTGTTGTTCAGCTTAAATCTGGCGGCTATCTCGTCATTCACCCGACGGAAGCGCTTGTCTCGGTTGATGTAAACTCAGGCCGCTCAACAAAAGAACGCAACGTCGAACGCACAGCTCTTCGGACAAATTTAGAAGCGGCAGAAGAACTCGCGCGCCAAATGCGCCTCCGTGATTTGGCTGGCTTAATCGTCATCGATTTCATCGATATGGACGAACATAAAAACAACCGCGCGGTTGAGCGTAAGATGAAAGAGATGCTGACCCAAGATCGGGCCCGCATCCAAACCTCTCGCATTAGCCAATTCGGCCTCATGGAAATCAGCCGTCAGCGTCGCCGCAGGTCTTTACTCGAAGGCTCAACAACTTCTTGCCCACATTGTTCGGGCGTTGGACGTAAGCGCACCATTGAAAGTTCGGCATTGGCCGCCATTCGCGCCGTTGAAGAATTTGCTGTCCGCGGCAAAGCCAAACGTATTCGCCTAAAAACTTCTAGCGACGTCGCACATTATCTCCTGAACGAGAAACGTGATTTGCTGACGCAAGTCGACAATATCGCTGATGTCTTCACAGAAGTCGTCGGAGATGATGAGCTCATTCGCCCTCATTTCGAATTGGAAGTTATTGAGAAACGCGAAGACAAACGCGCGGACCCACTCGTACAAATCGAACGTGACTTCAAAAAAGAACGTGAAGCCGCCAAAAGAAAACCGAAGAAGTCTAAGCACGGAAAACCTAAGGCCGATGCCGAAGATGCTGGTATTTCAGAAGAGGAAACAGACGAAGAAAACCGTAAATCCGGTCGCCGCCGCTCACGCAGAGGTCGCCGCGGAGGACGCGGAAGAGATCGCCGGCCTGAAACGGTTGAAAACGCAGAGGCGAAAACTGATGAGGCCGTCTCGGAAGAGAGCGAGTCCGATACAGAAACCAAGTCTAAGACAGCCCCCAAACCTAAGCGCCGCCGCCGTGCGCCCGCAAAAGGCAAAGCGGAGCCGTCTAAGTCAGATGAAGCGCCCTCTGAAGAAACAAAGGCTGATGAGGCGACTGGGAAAGGCGGACGTCGCCGTCGTGCCCCCAGCCGTAAATCAGAAAAGCCGATTGAAGCGGTGGCTGAACTCACTGAAGCGGTAGCGACCGAAAAACCTAAATCGCGTTCCACAATGCGCCGTAAAGCGCCGAGCCGGAAACCCACGAGTGAAGCGGAAACTACGGCAGAGCCAAAATC
>CAZNXP010000328.1:0-2229 GCA_964576955.1 uncultured Algimonas sp. | reverse complement strand
GCGATTGTTTGTGTCGACTTAGGTATGGCGCCGCGCTAAGTCAACGCGAAGTCACTGTTTGGTGATGTTGAATTTGGATGTGGGTTCTAGGAATAACACATATGAAAACCCTAATTTCCGCCGCTTTAACCGCTATAATTGCCGTTAATTGTACGCCCGCTGAGGGACCCTCACATACGGGCCTTGAAACTGTGGCGCGCGCCGAAGGCGACGCTATTGTGGCGCGGGTGAACGGCACGCCGCTTTATGCCTCCGATGTTGATTTAACCGCGCAAGAGCAAGGATTAGTGGATGAGGGCATCCGCCTCCCCAAATCAGATGCACGCTATAACGGTGTTTTAGAGGAAATGATTGACCAACGCCTGCTCGCCCTTGATGCGGATACCCGCGGTTTAGCCTCTGACAGAAAGGCCCAAATCCGACTGGCCACGGCGCGCGAACGCATCCTTGGCAATATGGTGGTAGAGCGCCACCTTCGCGAAACGGTCAATGAAACCACCATTCGCCGCATGTATGAGGAGCAATCAAAATTAGCCGCACGCGGAGACGAGGTGCGCGCGCGCCATATATTGGTCGAGGAAAAAGCCAAAGCCGATGAGATTTTAAAATCCCTTGAGGCGGGTGAGGATTTTGCCGCCCTCGCCATTGAAAATTCTATTGATGAAGGCAGTGCGGGCGGCGGCGGAGACTTAGGCTATTTTACGCAAGATATGCTCGATGCGGACTTTACCCGCCCTATTTTCAATGCGGCCAAAAGCGAGCGCATTGGACCGATTAAATCCGAATTTGGCTGGCATATCGTTGAAATTTTAGATCAACGTCCCGCCCAGCAACCCAGTTTTGAAACGCTCAAACCGCAAATCGCGAATTTTATGACCTTTGACGCCATTCAAAGCTTATTAAAGGATTTGCGCGAAAGGTCAGATGTAGAGATTTTGACGAAAGGCGGCCGAACAGAAGAGGCAGCCGAATCCGAGACAACGTTAAGGCCTGCCTCGACAGCGGACCCCGAAACCGCGCCCGAGCCTGAAGACACAGATAAACCCTGAAGACACAGATTAAATGAGTGATATGAAAATTAGCCCCTTTGCCCCAGCGCAATTTCCAAGCCTTCCACCTTTGGCGGGCTTTACAATGGCCACGGCTGAGGCGGGCGTAAAATATAAAGGCCGCACAGATTTATGGGTGCTGCGCGGAGACGCAAATACGCAAATCGCAGGCGTCTTTACAAAAAATGCCTGCCCCGGCGCGCCAGTAGATTGGTCACGTAAAGCCTTGAACGCGCCGACTGATGGACCTCGCTTAATTATCGTCAACTCAGGCACAGCGAATGTTTTTGCAGGGCAAGCAGGACGAGACGCCGTCGCGCAAACTGCCGAGGGCGCGGCACGCTATTTTGGCGGCGAGGCCAAAGCCATTCAACTCGCCTCAACGGGCGTCATCGGCGTGGCTTTAGAAGCCTCAAAACTCATTGACCAATTTCCGAAAATGACCCTTATCGCAGATGGATGGGAAGCGGCGGCCCGCGCGATTATGACCACGGACACTCACCCCAAAGGTGCTACGGCCACGGCGAAAATTGGAACCACCTCTGTCACGATTAACGGCATCGCCAAAGGCTCTGGCATGATTGCCCCCGATATGGCGACCATGCTGGCCTATGTCGCCACCGATGCAAAATTGCCGCAAGCTGTTTTACAAGAGCTGCTAGATTCCCAAACCGGGCCTACCTTTAATTCCATTACGGTGGATAGCGATACCTCCACATCGGACACATTATTATTGATGGCGAGCGGCGCCGCAAATCATGATAAAATTGACACAGCAGATGACCCTGCCTTGACAGAATTTCGCAAAGCGCTGCATGGCGTGTTGTTCGATCTCTCGCAGCAAGTCGTCAAAGACGGCGAAGGCATTTCCAAATTTATCACGATTAAAGTGACTAGCGCAGTCTCTGATGCCTCAGCCCATAATGTCGGCATGAGCATAGCCAATTCGCCCCTCGTTAAAACCGCCATTGCAGGCGAAGACGCCAATTGGGGCCGCATTGTCATGGCTGTCGGCAAAGCGGGCGAGCCAGCCGATCGGGACACGCTTTCAATTTGGGTCGGCCCGCATGTCCTTGCGCAAGGGGGGCAGCCCGCCGAGAGCTATACGGAAGCTGACGGCGCGGCCTATATGAAACAGGATGAAATCGTCATCCGCGTCGACCTTGGCCTCGGCGACGGC
>CAZNXP010000327.1:0-2235 GCA_964576955.1 uncultured Algimonas sp. | reverse complement strand
ATGTTAAAGGACTCATAGACTTGGCCTTGGTTGGAGGCCCCGTCCCCGAAAAACGCCAAACTAACAGACCCATTGCCGAGATATTTATTGGCAAAGCCAAGGCCTGCGCCGAGCGAAACTTGCGCGCCGACAATGCCGTGACCGCCGTAGAAATGCTTTTCCGTGCTGAACATATGCATAGAGCCGCCTTTACCGCGCGACAAACCGCCTGCACGGCCTGTGAGTTCAGCCATAATGCCTCGGCTTTCCATACCGCAGGCCAGCATATGCGCATGGTCGCGGTAACCCGTAATCATCTGGTCGCCGTCCTTCATGGCGGCGCGGCATCCCGTGACGACAGCTTCTTGACCTATATAAAGATGGCAGAACCCTGCAATATGTCCCATTCCGTAGAGCTGCCCGGATTTTTCCTCAAAACGGCGAATGAGGAGCATGTCTCGGTAATAGCCGAGCATTTCCTTTTTATTCGTCTTGGGCTCATTAGCCTTAGATTTTGATTTTTTCGAAGGTTTTTTCGCCATTTCCATCCCTTATTTCACATATGAAATAAACACAATTTAATAGGGGATGCTTTTCGACAGTTCAGGTCTAAGGGTCAAGCCAAATCGTCATTTCATTCGTGCCCGAAACATACAAATCCTTACGGACTGAAATCTCTAATGCATCAAGGTCCAAACCGTCATTCGACAGGGCGTCAACTTGCGTTTTCAGCGCCTCATGACGCGCTTGAACCACAGTCAGTTTTTCCCGCAATTGCTTGGCGTCATCGGTATAACTCACCCATGACAGAACACCTTGCGAGCCAGAAAAAGCATGGAACGCGAGATAGGCATAAAGCGCAATCAAACCCAGCGCAGGTGCGCGGCGTTTAAAGTCAATTTGGGGGGGGCGAAACATGAGGGCTTACTTGCCCGATTATGGTTAGCTATGGGTTAACCGCACGCCGCTTTTCACGCCCAACCCACAGTCTACCGGGTTTTTGGCATCACGCTGCGCCCTGCATAGACAGCCATTTCGCCGAGCTGCTCTTCAATACGCAGAAGTTGATTATATTTAGCGAGCCTATCAGAACGCGCCAGAGAGCCTGTCTTTATCTGTCCGCAATTTGTCGCAACCGCGAGATCCGCAATCGTTGTATCAGAGGTTTCACCAGACCGATGAGACATAACCGCCGTAAAGCCAGCGCGGTGCGCCATATCAACGGCATTTAGCGTTTCAGACAAAGTCCCAATCTGATTGACCTTGACGAGAATTGAATTGGCTGCGCCAATTTCAATGCCTTTTTTCAACCGCTTTGGATTTGTCACAAAGAGATCATCCCCGACGAGCTGGCATTTCCCGCCAACCCGCTCATTAAGCGCGACCCAGCCGTCCCAATCATCTTCGTCCATACCATCTTCAATCGAGATAATCGGATAATTATCGACAAGGTCTTCGAGGTAATCCACGAACTGTTTAGATGTCAGGGACTTGCCCTCACCTTTCAGCTCATATTTGCCCTTTTTGTAAAATTCCGTTGAGGCCACATCCAAGGCGAGGAAGACATCTTTACCCGGTTTGTAGCCAGCCGCTTTAATCGCCGCCATAATATAGTCGAGGGCATGTTTGGAGCCATCAAGATTTGGCGCAAAACCACCCTCGTCCCCAACATTCGTATTGTGACCGTCACCTTTGAGTTTTTTCTTCAGCGCATGGAAGATTTCCGCGCCGCAGCGCAGGGCTTCTGAAAAGCTCTCCGCGCCAACAGGCATGACCATGAATTCTTGAACATCAATGGGGTTATCCGCATGTTCGCCCCCATTGATGATATTCATCATCGGCACAGGCAGCACATGGGCATTTGCACCGCCAACATAACGGTAGAGCGGAACTTGCTGCGAATCGGCTACGGCGTTGGCTAGCGCAAGCGAGACGCCGAGCATCGCATTCGCGCCGAGACGGCCTTTATTCTCTGTCCCGTCTAGGGCGATGAGAATGGCATCGATGCCGCGTTGGTTTTCCGCGTCGAGACCTTCGATCTCATCCGCGATTTCCGTATTGACGTTAAGAACGGCTTGGCGAACGCCTTTGCCGAGATAGCGGGCCTTGTCCCCGTCGCGAAGCTCTACAGCTTCATGGGCACCTGTTGACGCGCCTGATGGCACAGCCGCACGACCAAATGCGCCGTCACTCAGTGTGACGTCGACTTCAAGTGTGGGATTTCCGCGACTGTCCAGGATTTCCCTGGCGAAAACT
>CAZNXP010000326.1:0-2256 GCA_964576955.1 uncultured Algimonas sp. | reverse complement strand
CCTCACAGGATCTGTCGGCGACGATAATCTGACAGGTGATGCCGGGGCTAACGTGTTGGAAGGCGCCGCAGGCGATGACACACTCAGTGGTGGAGCCGGTAATGATACGTTAGATGGTGGTGTTGGATTCGATACAGTCACGTTCCTTGATGTTGCAGATAATATTACCGTCACGAGTAATGGCGATGGTACATTCACGGCGAGTTCGGCCTTGGACGGCGTGAATACACTTAGTAATATTGAAAGCCTTATCGACAGCACAGGTGCAGTCATTGATTTTCCTGCCAATGTGCTTGCCGATGGATCTTCAGATATCTCCGGTTCTGGCGCGGCTCCGACGCAATTCACATTGGTTGAGGGATCAAATACGATTTCAAATACAGTGGTAAACGCGCAGGGTACTGGGACGGAAACAATTCGCGACGTTGATATCTTTACGGTACTCGTTCCTGAAGGATTTACATTGTCTGAAGTGAACATTACGAATTTTGATTCAGCTGATAATGTCGGCTTTGCAGCTGTCATTGAAGGCAATAGTTTCCCAGTCGATTTTGCATCGAATGGTCTAGATAGTTCTGGCTTCCTCGGCATTGCGTTATTTGGCGATAATAATGACCTGCTCCAAGACCTTTCAGAAGGTCTTGGGACAAATCCAATTATCGGATTTGACCCAGCTGAAGGTCTTGTTGGGGGCGTAGGCGGAACTAGCTATACATTCCTTGTCCAGCAAAATGGTGACAATGTAATCGACTTTACGTTTGACTTCGTTCTTACAGAAACAGCGTCGAACGCGGCCGTATCTTCGGCCACATCAACTGTGAAATTGGAAGACGGGTTCTCTTCAAATGAAGTGGAATTTGACTTCATAGCGGACGACGCAAACGTCTCTAACGAAGCCCAATTTGAGTTCGAACAAGTTGAAGATTTCGATTTTGCTACCTTTGACGCTCTTAGTGACGTCTTCGAAGTTGCTTAAATCCAATTAAATATGAAAGCTCGCCTGATGGTTTCAGGCGAGCCTTTTGTTTTCAGAATTGCGTAATCATCATCAGGACCAAAAAATGACAGCTCAGAGCAATACTGAAAAAGCAAGGGTCGGCATTTTTAGCTGGATACTCTCGATGAAGCGATTGCTTCCTGGTTATTTCTGGCCAATTCTAGGGTTCAGCCTGATTTGCAATCTCCTCTTATTAGTCTCCCCGCTTTATATGTTGCAGGTCTATGACCGGATTTTGACCTCCGGCTCAAAAGACACTTTGATCTGGATTACAATTATAGCCGTTTTTTTGATGTTTATTTATGCCGCTGCGGAAACTGCACGGCGTCATATTTGTGCTTTAGCGGCTGAGAAAATTGAGGGCCAGATTGCTGAGAGTGTTTTTGCAAATTTCGAAAACAACAAGGAAGATGGTGAGAAATTACCAGATGATTTACGGGTCCTGTCTCGGATACGTGGGTTCTTCCGAAATCAAGCGATATTACCCTTTTTCGACCTCCCATTTTCGCCGCTTTTCCTACTGGTGATGTTTCTTATTCATCCCATTATTGGTTTCATTGGATTGGCTGGCGGAATTGTCCTCTTTATCGTGGCTGTCGCAGCGGAATTTTCGACCCGTAATACAAATAAGATTGCGAATTCCGCGTCCTCTCAGTCTTTCCTTCTCGCAACGGGTCTCAGTCGTCAAAGATCCGCAATAGTCTCTATGGGGCTAACAAAAGGGGCGACTAAAAAATGGCGACTGACGAAAGAACAATTTCAGGATCAGACCTTGAAAGCCAGCGAACGTGAAAATGGATTTTCATCGGTCACACGTGCAGGGCGTCAGACTCTACAAATTTTAATCCTTGGGGCAGGTGGGGCGCTTGCGATTTCCCAACAGGTTTCACCGGGTGCCATCGTCGCGGGCTCCATCATTATGTCTCGAACTTTGGCACCCATTGATCAATTGGTCGGGAGTTGGCGAAGTGTCACGGCTGCGAAAATGGCCTGGCATAGGCTCGAAGAAATAATAGCGGGCGGGCAAGATGCGGTAACGGACTTTATCGCGTTGCCGCGTCCTGAGCCGCGCTTAGCGATGCAGCGCCTATGTATCGCGGCGCCGGGTATGAAAGAACCGCTGATCCGTCCATTTGCGCTTGAGCTAAATGGCGGCCAACTTACGGCGCTAATGGGACCAAATGGGTCTGGAAAGAGCAGCCTCTTACAAACGATTGCTGGAGCTTGGGAGCCTCACTCAGGTCATGTTGTCCTTGGCG
>CAZNXP010000325.1:0-2268 GCA_964576955.1 uncultured Algimonas sp. | reverse complement strand
GCGAGAGTTCGCTAGATTTTGAAATTCGCGTTTATCTCAATAATTTTGATGACCGCGTACCAATGACCCATGTCGTGCATACAGAGGTAAATAAGGCGCTTGAGGCGGCAGGCATTTCCATTCCATTCCCGCAACGTGATTTGAATATTGTGAGCGAGGTGGCGTCACCCGCGAGCCGCCCAAAATCTCCAGCCAAACCCAAAAAATCCTAGGGTCTAAGAATGAAAAACTTCCGACTCGCGGGCTTATGCCTGCTTGCATTTTCTACGCCAGCTTTGGCCCAGACAGAGGTTCAAGATGAAATCCTCACTATACCGATCGTTTTTGCAGTCGGCGATCTTGTTGTTGCGAAGGGCACGCGGCGTGAGACGATTGATCAGGCTGAAGTGATTGACGTCATTTTACCTACCGCGCCAGAGGGCCTAACACTCGCCCATCCCGCTGAAATTTTGAACACAGTTGCAGGCGTGAATATTCACCGCGGGTCAGGGCAAGAGCATTTGACCGCTATTCGCTCGCCCGTATTGACAGGCGGCGCAGGCGCAGGGAGTTTTCTCTATACGTTGAACGGCGTTCCGCTCCGCGCGGCGGGGTTTGCCAATGTGAACGGGTTGTTGGAAGCGCCGACAGAAATCGCCTCGCGGCTTGAAGTCTTCAAAGGTCCGGGGCCTGCGGATTTTGGCTCTAACGCTGTACACGGCCTTATCAATACCGTCTTGCTTGGACCGGCTGATACGGGAGAGGAATATGTGAGTGTTCAAGGTAGTTCGCGCGGATTTGTCAATGCGACCGCTGTGGTTAATATCGCGGGTAATCTACGTGTTTCTGCTGATCTTACGCATGATGATGGGTTCCGCGACGATAGCGGATTTGATCAACAAAAACTAACACTCCAACATCATGCCGAGCTTGGCAGCTGGGACATAAATATTTTGATTGCCATAAATAATTTAAACCAAGAAACCGCAGGGTTCCTTCAAGGTGAAGACGCCTATTTAGACCGTGACTTCATTGAAACAAATGCATTCCCAGAAGCGTTCCGCGATACGCAAGCTCTGCGCGTTCAAGTAAAAGCGGAGCGCGAGACAGAATATGGAACATTGATTTTACAGCCCTATGGCCGGCGGACGCAGCAGCGGTTCTTACGTCATTTTGTTCCGGGGCAAGCTTTAGATAAAAATGGCCATACCAGTTTTGGGTTTAAGTCGGGCCTGTATAATGACGGATGGAGCGCAGGCATCGACGCCGAATATACGTCGGGTTTCCAATTTGAATTTCAAGAGAACCCCGACGCCTTTAGTTTCGTCCAAGGTCTCCACTTTGATTATGAGGTAGATGCGGTGGTTGTCGCGGGATTTGCGACGAAAGATTTCCAGATTGGTGATAGTGCAACTCTGCATCTTGGTGCGCGTGCTGAATATACGTCTTATGATTATGATAATCTGGCCGATACGGGCGTAAGCGGACGTTTCATCCGCGCCGCCGACCGCACGGATGATTTCTTTACCCTGACGCCTAAACTGGGGCTGACTTATGACTTGGACGATGTCACGCTTTTTGCGCGGGCTGCGAGAGGCTCGCGTGCGCCGCAAACGATTGACCTCTACTCCGCTCAGCAGAACCAAGTGCCGGGTGAGGCAGATGTCGAAACATTAGACAGCCTCGAAGCGGGCATTCGCGGCACGGCTTTTGACCGCGCCAAATTTGAGATTACGGGCTTTACGCAATGGAAGGATAATTTCTTCTTCCGCAATGCAAATGGGTTTGATGTCGTCAATGGTAAGACTCGCCATGAAGGCATCGAGGCCAGTTTTGATCTGCCGATTTGGAAAGAAATTTCGCTGACAGGTGCAGGCACGCTGGCGCGCCACACCTATAATTTTACCGAAGATGTCGGCAGCGCTGCTAATAATATTACAGAAGGCGACCGCGTTGATACGGCGCCAGATACGCTCGGTAATCTTGCGCTTAACTATGATGGTAAGCGTGCAGGTGCCTATCTCCGCTGGACCCATGTTGGGGAGTATTTCACCAATCCAGGCAACACCAATGAATATCCGGGGCATGATATTTTCTCGCTTGGCGGACAGGTGGATGTGAGTGATGATTTGCTGCTGTCTCTACGCGTCGATAATCTGTTCGATACGCGCTATGCGGACCGCGCTGATTTCGCCTTTGGCAATGAACGTTTCTTCCCCGGACGCCCAAGAACGCTGTTTGCGGGTTTGACCCTTTCGCTGGACTGACATAAGTCCCGCCTATGCATAT
>CAZNXP010000324.1:0-2272 GCA_964576955.1 uncultured Algimonas sp. | reverse complement strand
TTGAGGCCTTAACCTTCCGCCGCGAAGGCAGGGTCGCTATTATTACCTTAAACCGTCCCAAAGCCGCCAATGGGTTAAATGCGAAAATGGGGCTGGAGCTCCGCCGCGCCGCGAAAACATGTGATAGTTCGGATGATATTCGCGCGGTCATCATCACAGGGTCCGGACGGTTTTTCTGTGCAGGCGGCGACATCAAAGAAATGTTCGACCAAGGCGAGGCGGTTGGGAGCGCCATTAAAAATCTGGCTGATGATCTTCACATGGCTATCTCGACGCTCTCCCGCATGAAAAAGCCTGTCATCATGGCAGTGAACGGTATCGCCGCAGGCGCAGGTTTCAGCCTCGCGATTTCAGGCGATATTGTTATCGCGGCTGACACGGCCGGGTTCACAATGGCCTATACGAAAGCGGGGCTGAGCCCAGATGGAAGTTCGTCTTATTTTCTGCCGAGGTTAATTGGCCTGCGACGTGCACAGGACCTCATGTTCACCAACCGCACATTATCCGCGCAAGAGGCATTGAATTGGGGATTAGTGACAAGGCTTGCTCCCGCAGATGATTTGATGACCACGGCTTTAGAGATCGCCCAAACCCTCGCGGCGGGCGCAGCAGGCTCAAATGCAGCGGTCAAAGCGCTACTCTTGAGCAGCTTTAATAATTCCCTTGAAACGCAAATGGAACTTGAAGGCCGCATGATTTCAGCTAACGCCGCCTCGCCCGATGGGCGGGAAGGCATAACGGCCTTTGTCGAAAAACGGCCCCCGAAATTTTCTTGATGTTTCAGATTGAGATTTTTCAGCTGGATGTTTTGGATATAATTGACCGGCGCTTCGAATAGTCAGCCGCGCATGTACAAAAACACAAAGAAAATCTCGAAACACTTGTCATATGTTCTGCGGCATAAGCCAGAGGCTATTGGTCTGGACCTAGATGATCATGGCTGGGCGAAAATTGATGATTTGATGGATAAGTCCCCGCACAAAATCACGCGCGAATTATTAGACCATGTCGTGGAGACCAATGATAAAGAACGTTTCATCATCTCTGACGACGGACATAAAATAAGAGCCAATCAAGGTCACTCTATTGCCATCAATCTCGACCTGCCAGCTATTACGCCACCCGTAAAATTGTTTCATGGAACGGCGACACGCTATGTTGATGCCATATTTAAAGATGGGCTGAAGAAAATGAACCGACAGCATGTTCATCTTTCCGCGGATATTGAAACAGCGCAAAAAGTTGGCACGCGGCACGGCAAGCCGATTATTTTATTGATAGATACAAAGGCTATGGCTGAAGCAGAATTTGAGTTTTATCAATCGAAAAATGGCGTTTGGTTGACGGATAACGTACCCGTCAAATATCTATCAATACAGAATTTGACAGCTTAGGAATTTAATCATGAGCGTCAGACGGAATTACGAGTTAAGAGACGGTACGCTTTCCGCTTTGCATTTTGGCAATACTTCTGACCCCGTTCGCCTCGTTCTGCTTCACGCAAATGGGTTCAATGCTCAGAGTTACCGCGCTGTTTTAGAACCCTTAGGCGTACATGCCATTGCCTTTGATATGCGCGGACATGGACATAGCCGCGGACTGCCGCAACCTGCGAATATGGCAAATTGGCATATTTTCCGCGACGATTGTGTCGAATTTTTTGAAAAATATTTACCAGACCTAACTGACGACCGCGTGGTTTTAGCGGGCCATAGTTTCGGCGGGGTAACCGCTATTCTGGCCGCGCCATTTGTGAAAAATCGTCTGTCTGGATATGCGGGGTTTGATCCCGTCATGATTCCCTTTATGTTTCGCCTGACATCTATCTTGCCCGGCGGGCGGGCTTATATGAAAAAACGCGTGCCTATTGCGCGCAATGCGGGACGGCGAAAATCAGAATTTGAAAGTTCAGAGGCCGCCTTTGAGCGCTGGCAGGGGCGCGGCGCTTTTAAAGGCATGGCGGATGAGGTGTTACACGATTATATTGATGGCGGCTTATTGGAGCGCGAGGACGGGGTGTGGGAATTGGCCTGTGCACCCAAATGGGAACAAGCCATCTTTACGGCGCAGTGGCATAATCCTTTCAAAGCCGCCCGCGCGCTGCCCAATAATTCAAAGATTGTCTTCGCGGGCGGTAAATATCCCGTTTCAACCCAAAGCTCGCGCGCCGCACTAAAAAAAGCGCAGCCCAATATTGACGTGGAATTTGACGCGGAGCTGGGTCATCTTTTCCCCTTCACCCAACCCGAATTAGCGTCTCGGCTTTTAAAAG
>CAZNXP010000323.1:0-2286 GCA_964576955.1 uncultured Algimonas sp. | reverse complement strand
GGCTTTATCTAAGGTCTATCTCGCTATAGACAACCGCCCAAATGCGACAATAGGTGCTGAATTCCATAGTGGCCTCATCAACCTTTCGTGCTTATAGGTTTGCAACGCTTGTAGAGACGATCTTTCAAGCGCGAAAATTAAGAGGGACACATGCGGTCTACGAATACAATAATAGCGCTCATCATTGCGATTGTGCTAGCGGTGCTCAGTTTCATTATATTAGCCGTTGTGGGCCTAGGTGGTGAACGCGGCGCAGGTAAGCCTATCACGGGCGGTTTTTACCTACAGCAAGCCGAGACGCCCGTGATGGAAGATCTGACGAACGTTTATAATTTTGTCACTTATATTATTTCTGGCATTGTTGCCTTTGTCCTTGGTTTGATGGCTTTCATTATGATCCGTTTCCGGGAAAAAGCGAATCCCATCCCGTCAAAAACGACACATCATGTTGGATTGGAAATTGGCTGGACAATTCTTCCCGTTTTGATTCTCATTATTATGGCAGTTCCGTCTATGAGCCTGCTCTATCATCAGGACGTTATTAAAGACACGGAAGTCACGGTCAAAGCCGTCGGCAGCACCTGGAACTGGTCATATAGTTATCCTGACCATGAAAATATCTTAGAATTCACGTCCAGTGCGCTGGACAAAACGCAGGCAAAAGCAGCTGGAAAGCCCTACCTATTGGCGACTGACGGCGCGCTCGTTGTGCCTGTTGATACAAATGTCAAAGTTCTCGTCACATCTAGTACTAATATGCACGCGTGGACGGTCCCAAGTTTCGGCATTAAAATGGACGCTGTGCCGGGCATTATCAATGAAACATGGTTCCGTGCGAGGCGTGAAGGCACTTTTTACGGCCAGTGCTCTGAGATTTGCGGCGTACAGCATTATTATATGCCGATTGAAGTCAAAGTTGTTTCCAAAGAAGAATATGCAAAGTGGGTAGCGAATGACGGCTCATTCATATCTACAGTCGCACAAAATAATCTGGGCAGCGGTCAAACCGCGGCGCAGAAGTAGGAGAGAGAACAATGGTAGCCCTCCCTGGTGAAAATACGCCCGCCCAACCGTCTTCTTATGCTGATGATGGAAAGCCCGGTTTCTTTGAGCGGTGGTTCTATTCCACCAACCATAAAGATATTGGTACACTGTATCTGATTTTCGCGATTATCTCTGGCCTTATCGGCGGTTTCCTATCCTTCATGATGCGGATGGAACTGGCTCAGCCTGGAATTGATGTCTTTGCTAGCGAGCATCAATATCTCGTTTATGTGTCTATGCATGGCCTTATCATGATCTTTTTCATGGTCATGCCCGCCGTTATTGGCGGTTTTGGGAACTGGTTTGTTCCCATTATGATTGGCGCGCCCGATATGGCGTTCCCGCGCATGAATAACCTGTCCTTCTGGCTCCTGCCGACAGCGCTTATCTGCCTATTGATAAGTTTCGTGATGCCGGGGACGGTTGCTGATGGATTCTCTGTTGAAACAAACGGCTTTGGGGGGAGCTGGGTTATGTACCCGCCGCTCTCGACGACGGGGCATCCGGGTCCCGCATTTGACTTCATTATTATTGGTCTATTAGCGGCAGGTTTCTCCTCCATCTTTGGCGCTATCAACTTTATCACGACGATCCTAAATATGCGGGCGCCGGGTATGACCATGCATAAGATGCCCTTATTCGCTTGGTCCGTTCTTGTGACAGCCTTCCTTCTGCTTCTGGCTCTACCGGTTCTCGCTGCGTCACTCTTTATGTTGTTCACGGACCGTATCGCTGGCGGTACAGGGTTCTTTGATCCGTCACGCGGCGGTGACCCTCAAATGTTCCAGCATTTATTCTGGTTCTTCGGTCACCCTGAAGTTTACATCATGATTTTACCGGCCTTCGGTATTGTTTCGCACATTGTGTCGACTTTCTCTAAGAAGCCTATCTTTGGCTATCTCGGGATGGCCTATGCGATGGTCGCCATCGGCGTTGTCGGCTTCGTGGTCTGGGCTCACCATATGTACACAGTCGGTATGGATGTTGACCTGAAAGCTTACTTCCTTGCCGCGACCCTCGTTATTGCGGTGCCGACGGGTGTGAAAATCTTCTCATGGCTTGCAACGATGTGGGGCGGGTCTATTCGCTACACCATTCCGATGCAGTGGGCGATTGCCTTTATTTTCCTATTCGTCGTTGGCGGCGTAACAGGCGTGATGCTCGCCAATGCTGGTGTGGATGCTTACCTTCATGATACATATTATGTCGTGGCGCATTTCCATTATGTTCTCTCTATGGGCG
>CAZNXP010000322.1:0-2303 GCA_964576955.1 uncultured Algimonas sp. | reverse complement strand
AATTGGAATTGTTTCGACGGGGACATTGTTTTGCGCTTTGGCGCTTTTGCCAGATACAATGGAGTATGATCGTCTCACGTCGGGGCAATCGCGTGAAGGCACCATTAGCGGCGTCTTCACGCTTGTAGAAAAAGTATCAAGCGCATTTGGACCATTGCTTGTCGGTGTGATGCTTCAGGCAACAGGATTGATTGCGTCACAGGACCCGCTCACTGTTCAACCAGAACAAGCGTTAAATGCGATACGTTTGGCCGCCTCGGTGATACCAGCAGGCCTCACGCTGCTATGCATAGTTGTTCTGTTAAAGTACCGATTAACGGCGCAGATGCTACAAGAGCTTAGGCAGGATTAGATTATGGTTCATTTTATTGCTCCCAAACCTTTATCGCAGGTTTTAAAGACCCATTCGGTTAAATATGAAAAGCAAACGCCAAGCTTGATTAACGGCGAGCGCGTTATTGGAACTGGTCCGGCTTGGGATGTTATTTACCCTGCGACAGAGGAGATTTTGGGCAGGTGTAGTAGCGCTTCGGCGGAGCAGGTTGACCAGGCCGTTAGCTCGGCTAAGGCCGCATTTGAGTCCGGTGTTTGGCGGGATACAACGCTCGCGCATCGGCAGTCCGTATTTTACAAAATTTCCGAGCTATTCCAAAAATACGCACATGAACTCGCGGCATTACAGGCTCTAGAGACGGGGATACCCTATAAACAATTTAAAGGGATGCATGCTTTACGGGCCTCCGAAAACTTCAGGTTTTTTTCGGATGTTGCGACCTCGCTTTCGGGTCAAACCTTTCAGCAGACAGGGCGTTATCTTAGTCTCACAATGCATCAACCTATTGGGATCGGGCTTGTTATTTCGCCTTGGAACGCGCCTTTGATACTTGCGGGTATGAAAATTGCGGCCTGTTTGATTTCAGGTAATTCCTGTATTGTTAAACCCTCGGAATACACTCCCTTGAGTCAGTTGCGAATGGTCGAAATTATAATTGAGGCGGGTGTCCCGGCTGAGGTCATTCATCTGTTAAATGGCACTGGCGCGGTAACGGGCGCAGCGCTGACGACACACCCTGATATTGACGCCGTTAATTTTGTTGGGGGGACTGAGACAGGCAAACGGATTATGAAAAGTGCAGCTGATGGGTTGAAGAAAATTTCTTTAGAACTCGGCGGAAAATCCGCCAATGTTATCATGGCAGATTGCGATATTGAGGCAGCGATTGACGGATCACTTCTTGGAATATTTGCGGGAAATGGTGAACAATGTTTGGCGGGTTCACGGATTTTGATTCAATCTTCTATATATGATGAGGTTGTTGAAAAACTGGTAGGACGGACGAAAAATCTGACCGTGGGCGACCCGTTTGAGGATGTGGAAATTGGACCCTTAGCTTTTAAGGCCCATTATAACCGCGTTCTGGACTTTGCAAAAAAGGCTGTGAATGACGGAGATGAAATCCTATGCGGCGGAAATGCACCTAAAGGCGCAAAACTTGGCTATTTCTTTGAGCCTGTCATGGCGAGTGCCAAAAGCAATAAGGCCCGTATCTGCCAAGAAGAAATATTTGGACCTTTTGCCGCTCTCGTAAAGTTTGAAACGCTAGAAGAGGCTATCGTGATAGCAAATGATTCTGAGTTTGGGCTAGTCTCTTATGTCTGGACCCAGAATATCGATAATATGATGCAATTTGCGCAGCAGGTCAGGGCAGGGACGGTTTGGGTGAATACAGCTATGTCTCGTGACCTGAGAGCACCCTTTGGTGGTTATAAACTATCCGGGCTAGGCCGTGATGGATTAGAACAATCCATTCATCTCTTTACAGAAGAGAAAACCGTCATGATTCCGGCGCAAAAGTTGGCGTTTCCTAAGTTGGGATTGGAGTGAAGTTCAAGAAACTCTAATTGGGTTTACGTTGATTTTGTTCGTGTAAATTCAACGAAACAATTCCGAATGGTTTTTGGGCATAAAAAAGCCTCCCAATTTGGGAGGCTTAAAATTATTTACTTCGGTGAGGGGCCGTCTAGAAGTTAGCAGTCACCCTAGCGCCATATTCGGCTCCACGTGGGGCTTGAGCAAAGAAGCGCCGTGTATTTTGGCTGAAGAATGATGTGAATGTCGTACCACCTTGTGTTGTTGGCGTTAAATCATCCGTGATATTCGTACCAAATATTTCAATCCCAAAGGTCTCGTTGATTTGGGCTCCAGCGCGTAAGTTAATTCGTGCGGCCGCGTCAACCTCGTTAAACTCGAAGTTATCAATAAAGAATTCTCCTGTATAATTAACGTCAGCTCTGATGAAGGA
>CAZNXP010000321.1:0-2310 GCA_964576955.1 uncultured Algimonas sp. | reverse complement strand
AGGTGCGATGTAGTCCTTTGGCGCGCATTGCACAAGAGAGGCTCACATAAAAACTCTCGAAGGGCCAGCATATCTCTGAATAGCCACCCCTTAAAAATTCGGTTTGATTTCAGCGCCGCCAAGTTCCATGTCCTGCACATGACAAATATATCTGCTGACACCCCCATTCCCTTTGCTGGCGAGACGCTAGACCACGCAGAATATGAGCGCAGCGAAGCGCAATTGCAGGCGCTGATAAAGAAAACCTCAGCCCGCGCTATTCTTCTCTATAAGGGACGTATTGGCATAGGTGACGGCGGGCGGCCTCACCGTATTCATCCTTCCGATTTAATTGGGCAGGATTTAATGATGCCTGGCCCGATTTTCTTAGGACTAGAAGGCGAGCGGCCCATTTTTGCCTTTAGTGTCGCCAATCCCGAAGCCTTTATGCCGGAAGAGAATTTTGTCTCCCTCCGCGGGGTGGGCGGCAATCTCAAACCCGCAGATTTAGCCCTAGCGGGCCGCGCTAAATCGCTCTTTGCCTGGCATCATGTCGAGAAACATTGCGTATCCTGCGGCGGGAAAACCGTCGCGCGCGATGGCGGCATAAAACAAAAATGTACGGGCTGCGGCGCGGAAAGCTTTCCGCGTGTTAGCCCCGTCGCGATTATGCTCGTCACAGATGGCGACCGGGTTTTATTGGGGCGCGGTATAGGATGGCCGGACGGTTTTATGTCGGCCTTGGCCGGGTTTGTCTCACCGGGCGAAACGATTGAAGAAGCGGCCCAGCGCGAAGTCTTAGAAGAGGCAGGGATAAAGACGAAAAATGCGCGTTATGTCTTCTCTCAGCCTTGGCCCTTCCCTGCGCAATTAATGATGGGTGTCATGCTGGAGGCGGTCACGACTGACATTACCCTCGACCCAAAAGAACTGGAAGACGCGCGTTGGTACACGCGCGATGAAGTTTTGACCGTCATTGAAAAAAGGGGCGGCCCCTTTATGTGTCCGCCGCGTCAAACCATTGCCCATCAACTCTTACGGCAATGGCTGTCAGAAACCGCTTAGTCGTCTAATATTTCTGGCCAGCGGGCATCGGCATCTTGGATAAATCCTGCCCGATTATTGTCCCAAAGGCGTTTAATCCGCGCATTATAATTGAGATAAAGCCGCCCGTCTTCGACATGCCAATGTTCGGCGCGGCCCGGCGCAAGCTTGCCCTGCGCGGCAGCCCAGGCACAATAGCCGCCATATTGCGGGGCAAAAAGCTCTGGATTGGTCAAGAACAAATCCTTATTCGCCTGCGTAAAGAAAAACCAATCCGCGCCTTGATAATGTGTTGTATATTCGGGCTTTCCCTCTTGGGGCTTGCCAGAAAAAAATGAGACAACATCATAGCCTTCTGCCGCAACATTATTGCGCCAGCTCGTATAGACAGGATCAGAGGCTGCTGAGGCCGCGACGGGCGTAAGCATTATACCTGCGCCCAAAATGGCTGTAAAAATTCGTTTCATCATGGCGCTTATATAGGAAGCCCCGCCCTAATTCGCAATTCACGCCTTTGCGAGACGGACTTTATCCATCGGATAGGTCCCAAGATGGGTGATGTTTTCAGAAAAGAAGGCCAGCTCTTCCAGCGCATTTTTCATCGCAGGGCTGTCAATATGCCCTTCAACATCGGCGTAAAATTGCGCGGCCGTAAAGGACCCGCCGACCATATAGCTTTCCAATTTGGTCAGATTGAGCCCGTTAGACGCAAAGCCGCCCAGCGCTTTGTAAAGGGCGGAGGGCACGGAGCGCACTTTAAACACAAAGGAACTGACGCTAGGCACATCGGGCTGCGGCACAAGCGGATCATCCGCCAGAATGATAAACCGCGTTGTATTATGCGCGGCGTCTTCAATATCCTCGGCTAAAATCTCCAAACCATAGGTCTCCGCCGCGAGGCGAGAGGCCACAGCGGCGACGCTTTTATCGCCGCTATCGGCGACTTTACGGGCGGCGCCCGCCGTATCCACATCGACCACAGCGTCAATATTCTGCGCCTCCAAAAAGGTGCGGACCTGCCCCAGCGCCATATGATGCGAGCGCGCTGTGCGAATATCTGACAGCTGCGCCCCTTTGACGCCTAAAAGCTGGTGATGAACGGGGAAATAACGCTCGCCAATAATATGCAATCCGCCCTGTGGCAGCAGGTGGTAAATATCCGACACGCGGCCCGCGACCGTGTTTTCAACGGGAATCATCGCCAGATGCGCCTGCCCTGAGCGGACTTGCGCAAAGGCTTTGGCAAAACTCATACAGGCGATAGGCGCATGGCCCGGGTAAAATTGC
>CAZNXP010000320.1:0-2323 GCA_964576955.1 uncultured Algimonas sp. | reverse complement strand
TTTATGTACCATTTTGATGTAAGGTTTCTGGGACTGGTGGGCGCATATTCAGGGAATGATGGCAACCCATAGATTTTTTTCTGTCGAAATGGTCGCAGAAATTCTGGCAAACCCGTGTTCAACTCTCCGCTGGTTTAAGCCGTCAAATCCGTCCAAAATCTTAAGCTTCCTAATGATTGGCGTCATCGTCCCATATCCTTAGATAGGCAGTAGCAGTTTCTTATAGTTAACAGTCAAATAACCATCTTTGATTGTATTGAATTAGTCAAATTGGTGTAATCAATCTGTCAAATAGAACTTAATGGGTGTGATCATGGGAAGTTTATTTGCCGCTTATAAGCATGACCAACAGGGCAATGTCGCCATGATGTTTGGGGGTATAATTTTCTTATTACTGGGCTTGCTCGCCCTCGCGATAGATTTTTCAAAAGCTTATAATATGAGAGCCTCCCTGACCGATATTGCCGATTCTGCGGCTTTAGCGGGTGCTTATGTCGCGACAACAGATAAAGATAATCGTGAAGCCGTTGTTCAAAACATTATCGACTTTCATCGTGCCAGCGAAACCATAGAAAATATGGAACCGTCAATAAATTTTGATGACACCAATTCAGAACTCGTGGTGACGCTTAAAGGTCAAGTGCAAACCTCTTTCGCGGCCTTATTTGGATTTTCAAAAATAAATGTAACGGGTCAAAGCGTTACGACTTTCGGGCAAAATAATCTTGCTCCTGTTTCGATGGCATTTGTCTTAGATGTCTCCGGCTCCATGAATCGCCAATCTTCCTCAGGCGGATCAAAAATCGATGCTCTGCAGCACTCTGTTGAAGCGATGTTTGACGTCATTGAAGACACAGCTCCGCGCAAAGATATTCTGCAAACGAAAATTCGCACAGGCATGACCGCCTTTGATATTGACCTCGTCGCCGAACATACAATTCCAATGGGGTTTGGCTGGACGACAGTTGAGCATGAGGTTTTCAGCTTAAAACCTGGTGGGGATACAAATACGACACCGGCGTTTAATCTGGCTTTCCAAATGTTAGCCAATGACACGCATAATCCTGACAATTTAAGGAAATTTATTATTCTCATGACGGATGGGGAGAATGATGACTTAGCTGAAAATGCAAACACTATTCTCCTCTGCGATCAAGCGAAAGCGCAAGGAATACTCGTTTTCTCCATTGCCTTCGAAGCGCCGCAAGAAGGGCAAGATCTATTACGCGCCTGCGCATCGGGTAACACAGCTCCAGTTGCGAATGATACCGCAACTGATGAACAACAATTTTATTTTGATGCCCAAAATGCGCATGAACTTGAAGCCGCCTTTAGACAAATAGGCGAAGAGATTGGAAGATTTGAGCCCCGCATTATTCGGTAGTACGTTGATTTGAAGAAGCTCCCTGCTCGGAGCATATTCATCTTCAAGACGTCGATAGGCTGGCTTAATCCGCCCAAACTTCCAAATAATTCTCCCGCTTAACGCGGCGTGTGGGACGTTTATCTAGAAACATCTCAACATTTGATGCCGCGAATAAAGCACGAATTTTAGTTTGGGTTTCTGCCGAACAGCTATCAAAATGATCAAATAGACGTTGCGCTAGATAGAATCGGTAAGCCATGACGACTGTTTTTATCTCATGTCCGCGCCAATCAAAACTGGCGAACCCCATTCCGCGGCCTAATCCGCCTTTACCCGTCTTTGGTGAGCCGTCTTGTTTTGAGAGCCATTCATTCGCGAAATCAACATGAGCGGAGAACTCGGCTGCATAGTCTTCGCCGATATATGTCATCAAATTTTTCAGGCTCTGCGGAAACTCACCTTTAGCGAACATCGCCGTCGGTGGATTATCAATCGTATGTTCTTCTAATTGTTCGGGGCGGTTCATGCGCTCCACCCAATTCCAAACATGGGTCGCCGTAGATTTCATCAGATGGGCAGGTTTAGGGTCGCGCGCGAGATGGGCATATAAGGGGTTAAACATGCCGTAATCTCCAACTGTGGGCGCATTGCCGAGGAGGTAATAATTCTCGCTGAGATGCGCGTCATAGAGCGCGAGAAATTCTGCATAGCTCTCCTCAATGCTCTTGAATGTTTCGGGCACCACGCCGAAGGCCATCCCCGCTTTTCGCATACGGCCCGAGGCATGATCAAAGGCAGCGGCCCGCCCTGCCCGGTCAAAATGAGCGGGAAAGACATCGGCAAAACTGATCTTGAGGAAGGCGAGATTATCTTCGTCAAAATTCCAGCGGTAATGCATGGCAGGGCGTAACATGCCTTCATTCCCGAACAGCTCGAACAGATGCGCCACGGCCCGCG
>CAZNXP010000319.1:0-2342 GCA_964576955.1 uncultured Algimonas sp. | reverse complement strand
TCAATGTATCGACAACAGCCAAGATGTCTTCCTTACGCAGAACACGGATTTCGTCACCGACGTCAACCATATCCATACGCAGGTTCATCTTCACCCGGCCAACAGCCGAAAGATCATAACGCTCGCCATCAAAGAAGAGCGAGTTGAAGAGGTCTTCAGCGGCTTCTGCTGTCGGCGGCTCGCCCGGACGCATGACGCGGTAAATGTCAACCAAAGCGCCTTCACGGCTGTCGTTCTTATCCGCCGCAAGCGTATTACGGATATAAGGCCCGACATTGACGTGGTCGATGTTCAGAACAGAAAGCTCTTTAATGTCAGCTTCGATGATTTGTTCCATGATTTCCAAGGACAGCTCATCACCCGCTTCGGCGTAGATTTGGCCCGTGGATGTGTTGACCACATCTTCGGCGGCAAAACGCTCTGACATTTCTTCATTCGAGATTAGGATAGTTTTCAGGCCATCATCCGCCAGTTTCTTAGCGCCGCGCTTTGTCAGCTTACGGCCAGCCGGTGCAACAACTTCGCCTGTCTTCGCATCAACGAGATCGCGCAGGAGTTTCGCCCCGCGATACTCATCGGCTTTGAACGGACGCGTCCAACCATCTTTTTTATTGTCGCGCTTGAAATCAATGCTCTCATAATATTGCTGCAAGATTTCTTCGCGGGACATGCCGAGCGCATAAAGAACCGTTGTCGCAGGCAATTTCCGGCGGCGGTCAATACGGGCATAAAGAATATCTTTGGCGTCAAATTCAAAATCGAGCCAAGAGCCGCGATAAGGAATAATCCGCGCAGAGAAGAGGAACTTACCAGAGCTGTGACCCTTGCCCTTATCATGGGAGAAGAACACGCCCGGCGAGCGGTGCATTTGCGAAACGATAACACGCTCTGTGCCGTTCACAATAAATGTACCCTTGGCCGTCATGAGCGGGATATCGCCCATATACACATCTTGCTCTTTAATATCTTTGACAGAGCGCGCGCCTGTATCATCGTCAATATCAAATACGACGAGGCGCATTTTGACTTTCAACGGTGCAGCGTAAGTAATGTCACGTTGCTGACATTCCTCTTCATCAAATTTCGGTTTTTCAAAAACGAAAGAGACATATTCCAAAATAGCCCGTTCAGAAAAATCACGAACAGGGAAAACAGAGTTAAACACCCCGTTCATACCTTCATCAGAACCCCGATCTTCATGTTCAATGTTCTTTTGGAGGAACTGATCATAGGAGGACTTCTGAACCTCGATCAGGTTCGGCATACGGACGACTTCCGGAATCCGGCCGAAGCTCTTGCGAATACGTTTCTTGCCAGTGAATGTAAGCGACATCAAAGCAACCTTTGCGTTGGTGGATGTTTCCGGGTTGAGGTGTGCACGCCTCTGCCCATCGACAGTCCTAGAATTTCATCGGGTTTAACCTGTCCCGTCAGTTTTTGATTTCACCACACCCCAAATGAGGCTCAAAAATGTGGGCCACATGAATGCGGCAATGGGCGACGCGGGAAAAACCCCGCGCCGCCCGAAACTGAACGCCGCCCGAGTTAAATCAGGCAGCTATCAAAGAGACTACTTGAGCTCGACAGTTGCGCCTGCCGCTTCCAGCTTTTCTTTGATTTCGTTAGCTTCTGCCTCTGGCACGCCTTCTTTGACAGCCTTTGGCGCGCTTTCAACAAGCTCTTTAGCTTCTTTGAGGCCAAGACCTGTGATGCCGCGGACTTCTTTAATGACAGAAATTTTGTTTCCGCCAAATGATGTCATGATGACATCGAAGTCAGTCTTTGCAGCGCCGCCGCCGTCGCCGCCGCCGCCGCCAGCTGGGCCAGCAACAACTGCCGCAGCAGCTGGTTCGATACCATACTCATCTTTGAGAATGTCGTTTAGTTCTTTTGCTTCCAAAATCGTCAGTTTGACGAGTTCTTCTGCGAGTTTTTTCACATCAGCCATGATGTATTTCCTTTAAGTTTTGCCCTCGAAAATGAGGGCGGTTTGTGTCGAGTTTGCGAGAATGAAGTCGTAAATTACGCCGCGGCCTTTTCTTCGATCGCTGCAATGGCGCCAGCGAGGCTCCGTGCAGGCGATGAAAGGGCAGAAGAAATACTCGTTGCCGGCGCCAGCAGAAGCTGAGCAGACATTGAGATAAGCTCTTCGCGAGATGGCAGTTTGGATAAAGCTTCAATGCCAGCGACATCGAAAATTTCTTCACCCATAAATCCGCCAAGAATTTCGAATATGTCGGACTCTTTAGCGTATTCAACAGCCACTTTTGGCGCGCTAATCATATCCTCGGCCCAGGCAATCGCCACAGGTCCAGTGAATTTCTCAGCCGCTGCCTCGTAAG
>CAZNXP010000318.1:0-2366 GCA_964576955.1 uncultured Algimonas sp. | reverse complement strand
TAATTTCGGCGCGAGTTTGAGACCGCTGCAAGCATATGCCGCATGCGGCCTTTTGCATCGTCTTCACAGGCTGCGATTTGCGAATAACGCCGTCTGAGTTTGCCGGGCGCGTCTTTCAGGCGGGCCACGCCCCAGCGTTCTGCTGCGGCATATATGCGCGACAGGCGGCCCGCGGCGCCTGAAATTGGAACAAGGCCTGAGGCGACATCTACAGAGGCAGAGGCATAATGGCGCTTATAGCCTTCTAAGCCTTCACCCATATCAATCCGCCGATATCCTGTCTCAGCACTTGCGTCGATCAGGCCTTCTAGCAGTTGAATGCCAGGTGCATATTCAGCGAGCTCATCATCATAGGCCACCATCCAGCTATGAAAAATATTGCCGTCAGATAGACCTAAATCAATAGCGGCCAAACGGTCCCCAAAATACAGCGCGTGCATGTCGCAGCGCAAATCAGCTTGCTCACCGCGTTCCCAAAGAGACCGAATAAGGCCCTGTGTCCAATCTGCGGAGAGCACATCATATTTTCCCGTTTGGGCGAATTTCTCGCGCTTCCATTTTAAAAGGGACATATAAACGTCAATATTGCGCGAAAACAGCTCAATGCGTTTCGGCCCAATAGCTTCTTCGGCCTTGCGCGTGCGGCGCCTATTAGATTTCAAATGACGGCGATAAGAGCCGTCGCGTGCTGCTCGCCAGTCCTCTGCCGTGGTCTCTATATCAATTGTTGAAGTTTCTGAGCGAGACAGCATTTGCGTCATGCGCAGGCGTTTAACATCTGTCGCGCAGCTATAGTGATAGGCGCCAATTCCTGAGCCTGAGAGCAAGCTGTCATAGGTCACATCGTCGAGATTAGTGATAATCGCGTGATAATCACTCATGGGCGAGCCAACAGGGCGGGCAAACCGCTTACCCTGCACAGGGAGGAAGGCGATAGGCGTCCCGTTCGCGTCATATTGGGAGACGATACGCACATCGGGCCGAAGCTCTGCCAGTAGGCGCGTATAATCGGGGTGGAAATAGGGCGAACGAATATCAGGGTTTTCTGCACGCATTTGCGCCCATGCCGCCCAGTCGAGATCGCTTAATTGCTGCGGTTGCTGAACCAGAATACTCGGTAATTTATGTAAATTCGTCTGTGTCACGGGCCTTTCCTACACCATAGAGCCTAAGGACGGATTAAAAATATTGACCTGAACGGTATTTTCCCCTGATGACGGGATATGTCCGGGCACTCCCATACGCACCACTCTCATTGCGCGCATGACCATGGCGAAGGCGGTCATCATTCTCATGCGCCGACAGTGGATGCGTCCAATAAATGGCGGGTTGGATTGGCCGCTGTCTTAACGGGGATATTTATGGTCGCCGAGGTCGCGGGCGGCCTCATCTCAGGCTCACTGGCACTCATTGCAGATGCCGGGCATATGCTGACGGATTTTGCGGCTCTGGCGATGGCTTGGGGGGCGTTTCGTCTGGCGTCCCGGCCTGCCACTGCGCGCTATACTTATGGGTATGACCGTATTTCTATCTTGGTCGCCTTTTTAAATGCGCTAACGCTCTTTGCCGTGGCGGGATGGATTATATGGGAGGCTGGCCACAGATTTTTCGCGCCGAGTGAGATTTTAGCGGACACCATGCTTTGGGTCGCGGTGGCGGGTCTGGCCGTTAATCTCATTGTATTTTGGATATTATTAGGGGCCGATCAGGAAAATTTGAACATTCGCGGCGCAGTTTTACATGTTTTAGGGGACCTCTTGGGGTCTATCGCCGCCATTGCGGCGGCCTTGATTATTATGGCGACAGGCTGGGTACTGGCGGATCCAATCTTATCGGTGCTTGTCGCGGTGTTAATTTTGCGCTCGGCTTGGTTTTTGCTCAAAGATTCCGCCTATGTCTTGATGCAAGCCGCGCCTAAATCACTAGACAGTGCAGAAGTTGCAGCGGATTTGATGGCACAGATTCAAGGGCTCTCGCAGATAAATTCACTCCGAATTTGGTCTGTCACGCCCCAACACCCCGTTTTAACGCTTAAGGCCACGCTGCAAAAGGGCACGGATATAGCGGCCGTGTCAGAGGCGATAGAGCTTAGGCTAAAAGAATGTTTCGATATTGAAGACGTTACCATCGATCTGAGGCATGAGCGCTAATTCAGGTCAAACCCTTCTCGGAAAGCTCTTAAAAACTCTTTCTGATTAATGTCCGTATCGCTTTCAGCCGAGGCAACTTGCGCTAACATATCAGCTAAATCTTGGGCGTCGTCTCGTCCGATAAATTCACGTAGAACTTTGCTCATGGGAGTGATGGAAGACTCCGGTAATACAATGTCATGGGTTAGGCTATCCCATTGCCGAACCATCCCATCA
>CAZNXP010000317.1:0-2366 GCA_964576955.1 uncultured Algimonas sp. | reverse complement strand
GTTTTTTGAATATTTTATAAGCGTTTGAAAGACGGATGTTTTTGGGTGGACGGCGCGCGTTTGAAATGAGGATTAAGTTTGGTTCACCTGCCGCCAGAAGCTCCATGGATTGCAAGCTGGTCATTAGCAAGCAATCAGGGCTCGGACCTAGTTTTGGGTGAAAATCAAATTCCGCTATACCTTGTTCCTTGATTGCGCCATGATTAGAGTAATTGTAATTTAGATATGCCCCACGAAACATTTAAATAGGACAGTATTATGCGCATTAAATCTCTGTTTTTAGCCACCGCTCTTAGTGGTTTTATTTTATCTAGCTGTCAGCAACAGGTTGAATCCGTTAAAGCTGACACGCCAGAGGCCGCCGCTGAGATTGCCGCCGAGACCGCCGCCGTTGCTCCCGTTACCAGTACGACGCCCATCATTTTGCCCGGCGCGCCAGGGCAATCCTCCCAAACATTGGCGGCGGTAGACGCGGTAAAAATCGCCGATAACAGCTACTCACCCGATGATGTCGCCTTCATGCAAAATATGATCCCGCATCATGCGCAAGCTGTTGATATGGCCAATCTCGTTGCCGAACGGACAAACCGAGATGAAGTCGTCAAAATAGCCAAGCGCATCAAAGCCTCTCAAGCCGATGAGATTAAATTCATGGAAGAGTGGCTTGCCCAGCGAAATGAAGCACTTACGCCTCCAGACCATAGTGGACATCACGGCGCGCATCACCAAATGGCCGGCATGGCGACGCCAGATCAAATGCAGCAACTAGCAGATTCCGAAGGCATCGACTTTGATAAGTTGTTCCTGAGCCTGATGATTACCCATCATGACGGCGCATTGATTATGGTCGAAGACCTAACGGATCAACCGGGCTCCGCCTATGATCCTGTCCTCTATGATTTCACGGCTGATATTGTGAATGATCAGAGCGCTGAAATTGAGCAAATGAGCGCGATTTTGGGCTCGCTCTCTTCTGACCCGCGGGCAAATCTTTCTGCGGGATTTAAGGGCGCAGGGGAGGCCGCGATGAACCTCGAACGCATTGCTGCCCTGCCTAAACCGGCTGGATTTTTTGATCCGAAAAACCCGTCAGGCCTGCCGCCGATTAAAGCTAAAAAAGGAGACACTGAAAAAGAAGAGCCTTCGTCTAGCGATGACGGACAAAGCTTGGATGATACGGAGTGGAGCGACCGCTCACCGCTATTGAGTTTTTCAAACACGGATATGGCGTTCCAAGACGATATTATGGTGGCGGGCAGCTATCACGGATTCAATATCTATAAGCTACAAGAGGACGGAAGCCCCAAACTTTATAGCTCTGTTGTCTGTCCGGGCGGGCAGGGGGATGTGTCTATCGTCGGCGACCTCTTGATTATGTCGGTCGAGCAAACACGTGGCCGCGTCGATTGCGGGCTGCAAGGCATTGCTGAGGATGTGAGCGCGGAGCGGTTCAGGGGCCTGCGTATTTTCGATATCAGCGATTTGGCGAAACCTCGCCAAGTGGGCCAAGTTCAAACGTGCCGCGGCTCCCATACCCATTCGGTTGTGACGCAAGATGAGACGAAGCTTATCGTCTATAATTCCGGAACTTCCTCTATTCGAGAAGATGAAGAACTCGCAGGCTGCGTGGCCGGAATCCCGGGTGATGATCGCACGGCGCTATTCCGTATTGATGTCATTGAAATTCCAATAGCTGACCCGTCAAAGTCCCGTATCATTGATAGTCCGGCCGTCTTTGCCGATGAGGAAACGGGCCGCTTGGCCGGGCTTTGGCAAGGCGGAGATCATGGAGATGATTTACAAGAGACCGCTCAAACCAATCATTGTCATGATATTACCGTTTTCCCCGAAGCTAAAATTGCAGCCGGGGCATGTTCTGGAAATGGAATTATTTTTGATATTTCCGATCCACTTCGCCCGAAACGGATAGACGAAGTTGTCTCCACCGAATTTGCCTATTGGCACTCGGCGACCTTTAATAATGACGGCACGAAAGTCATCTTCACCGACGAATGGGGCGGGGGTAGCCGTCCAAGATGCCGTGTGTATGACCCGAAAGATTGGGGCGCAAATGCGATTTATGACATCGTCGACCGCAAGCTCGAATTTAAAGGCTATTATAAATTACCGGCTCCGCAAACCGATTCCGAAAACTGCGTGGCGCATAACGGGTCTATCGTTCCGGTTCCCGGACGCGATATTTTTGCACAGGCTTGGTATCAGGGCGGGCTGTCCGTGATAGACTTCACAGACTCGGCCAATCCCGTAGAAATCGCTTATTTTGATCGCGGCCCCATACATGAGAAGAAATTAGTTCTCGGCGGTTATTGGTCGACCTATTGGTATGATGGTAAAATATACGGCAA
>CAZNXP010000316.1:0-2381 GCA_964576955.1 uncultured Algimonas sp. | reverse complement strand
CCAAAACCCGAAAAAGCCCATAAGCTCACACCGATGATGGCGCAGTTTTTGGCTATTAAGGAAGGCGTGGGACCCGAAGCTGTTTTATTCTACCGCATGGGCGACTTTTACGAGCTTTTTTTTGACGATGCAGTCCGCGCGGCCGCGGCTCTAGATATTGCCCTAACAAAACGGGGGAAACATTTGGGCGAGCCTATTCCGATGTGCGGCGTGCCTGTTCATTCCTCAGAGGTCTATCTTCAGCGCCTCATCAAAAAAGGTTTCCGCGTTGCGGTCTGTGAACAAACAGAAGACCCTGCCGAGGCAAAAAAACGCGGGTCTAAATCTGTCGTTCGGCGCGAAGTCGTCCGCCTTGTCACCCCCGGTACTTTGACAGAAGATTCTTTGTTGGATGCGCGCGGGGCCAGTCTTATTCTCGCGGCCGCGCGCACACCTGCTGGTGATTACGGTCTGGCCTGGGCGGATGTCTCTGACGGAACTTTTAAAACCTCCGCCTCTAGTGCAAAAGCATTGCCGGCGCAGCTCGCCGCGCTTAGTCCGCGCGAGCTCGTTTTACCTGAAGGCCTTTATCATGACGCAGAGGCCATGGCGGCTTTGCCGCTCGGCGGGATTGCCTTGACCCCTCAGCCGGAAACCAAATTTGATATTCGCGCGGGTCAGCGCCGAATAACGGAACGGTTTAAGGTTGGAGATTTGGAGGGGTTAGGGGATTTTTCCAATGCTGAAATCGCTGCGGCGGGGGCTTTGCTCGACTATCTTACGCTCACGCAAGCGGGCGCGCCCGTGCAGCTTTCCGCGCCCAAAGCTTCAAAAACCAGCGGCTTTCTCGCGATTGATCCTGCGACGCGAGCGAGCCTTGAAATTGACCGTACGCAAAAAGGCGCGCGTGCAGGCTCGCTTCTCGCCGTTATTGATCGGACCGTCACAGGACCGGGCGCGCGGGAGCTGTCTGCGCGGCTGAACCGCCCATTACTGGATGTGATTGAAATTAATGCGCGTCTGGACGCGGTCACCTTTTTTAATGCTGAAGAGGGGCTTCGCCAAGCCTTGCGGGGTCATTTGCGCGGCGCCGGGGACATGGCGCGCGCGGCCTCTCGGCTGGTTTTGGGGCGCGGCGGTCCGCGCGATTTACAGGCCTTGGCCAATACGCTCAAGCTTTGTGAAACCATCGTTGCGGAGTTTGCAGCCAAACCAAATGTGTCCCCGCCCGCCGCGGTTGAATCGGCGCTGCGCGGGATTAGCCTATCGAATAAGACCGAGATGGCGGCGCTGGTGCGCGATTTGTCTAAAGCCTTGCAATCCGATGTGCCAATGCTCGCACGTGACGGCGGATTTATTGCGTTGGGATGGTCGCCAGAAATAGATACGCTCAAGACCTTGCGTGATGACTCCCGCCGCTTAATCGCCGGACTGCAATCTAATTACGCAAAACTTGCCGATGTGCCGACCCTTAAAATCAAACATAATAATGTCCTGGGGTATTTTGTGGAAGTCACGCCCAAACATGCCGATGCGGTGTTATCAAAAGGACCAGAAAGCCCCTTTATTCACAAACAAACCCTTGTGTCCGGCGTTCGTTTTACAACCGTCGAGCTGGCCGAATTAGACAATAAAATCGCGAGCGCGGCAGAACGCGTGACGGCTTTGGAAATTGATGTTTTCAACGGTTTCGTTGGGCGGGTGACCACCCATGTTGACCTTATTCGCGATATGGCTGCCGCCTTAGCGCGCCTCGATGTCCAAGCAGGATGGGCGGTCTGGGCCAGCGAAAATAAAGCTGTCCGTCCCGTTATCTCTGACGGGCCTATATTCAAAATCAAAGGCGGACGTCATCCCGTTGTGGAAGACGCATTGCGCAAATCGGGCGCCCCTGCTTTTACGTCAAATGATTGCGCCTTGTCGTCGGATGCGAAAACCGCGCCGCGCCTGACCTTGATAACAGGGCCAAATATGGCCGGTAAATCCACCTATCTTCGGCAAAATGCGCTCATGTTTATTCTCGCGCAATCTGGCGGTTATGTGCCCGCGGACAGCGCGGAAATTGGCGCCGCAGATCAGCTCTTCTCACGGGTGGGCGCATCTGATGATCTGTCCAAAGGCCGCTCGACCTTTATGACCGAAATGATCGAAACCGCGGCGATTTTGAACCAAGCCACAGACCGTAGTTTCGTCATATTGGATGAAATCGGACGCGGCACGTCCACCTTTGACGGTTTGTCTATTGCTTGGGCGAGCGTTGAGCATTTGCTCGAAGTGAATAAATCTCGCGCACTTTTTGCAACGCATTACCACGAATTGACCGAATTAATTGACGGTTTAGAGGGGGCTGAAAATGCTTCACTTCGCGCCAAAGAATGGGACGGCGATTTGGTCTTTTTGCA
>CAZNXP010000315.1:0-2455 GCA_964576955.1 uncultured Algimonas sp. | reverse complement strand
TGCCAGATAAAATAAGTCCGGGTCCGGTATCGCTCGCGGTTTTCGCATTTGCCCAAGCCTCATAAAGATTGATGAGCGCCCGCCCCGGTACTTGCCCCGCCTCCGCCATATTCTCTTCCATCGCAGCTTTACAAATTCGGTTTTGAAGCGTGACCCCGTTGGGGAGCTTTAGGGGGGCAAAAAGAAGTGAGGACATATTTTACAATTTCTAATTTTGGGGGAATTCTGTTATAGCAAACTCATGCGAGCGTTTCTATTTATTATACTGAGTATTGTTCTAGTATTCACTGGACCGGCATTTGCGCAGGATGAAGCGCCATTTGATAATAACTCTTTACAGGAAGACGGACAAATCCTTGCGTTTGTTGGGCGAAAAATATTTGTCCGAAAAGATAGTTCTTTTCCGTGGGAACAGGACAAAGATTCAGATGAAATAATCCTACATCTGGATAGTCGATATCAGGCACGTTACGAAATTATTGAGCTTATTGCGGGGGAATATGAGGGCTCAATAATCGATTTTCATGCTTATAATCACTATGGGATACCTCGCTTTTCTAAAGTCGAAAATGTGCTAATTTTTATCCACGACGGCCCAGATGTCCGTGTGCATAGCAAATATAATTTTTATGAAGTTGACCGAACCACAGATGGAGATTGGGCGGCATGTGGAAATGCTTATGTTCAATATGACCCCGAAGGGGTCAAGAATAGAGAACCGTTAGAGCCAATTACATTTTTAGACCCTGTCACTGTCAACATCCCCTCACTAAAGTTGAAATTGGAAGATTATTTTGATGAAGATGAAATCGTAACCGACACGGAGCGCGCGGAAGTACAGGCAGAAATCGATGAAGATTTTAAAGAGGATAGCGGATTATATCAGCCTCCCATCTGGAAACGTGAAGGTGATACTGCAATTTGCCAATTAGGGACGCGTGCGGACGATTTATTTAAATTTCAAATTCAAACGCGGTTTTTACCAGCTGTGCGCCGTGATATTTGTAAGAGTCGCCATATAACTGAGTTGGACGCTTTAGGAAAAAACTGGAAAGCAAAACGTCAACTTATTGAGGATTGCGTCATTCTATTAGAAATCCAGAATGTCCCTAACGCCGCCACGCCTTCCATAGACCAAAACCGCTAATGGCGAGCCAGGCAATCTCAATCAAAAAACTTGCGAGATTAAAGCTGTAGAAAAGCGAAATCAAAATAAGTCCCGCGCCGAGCCCATTACTTGCGCTATAGCGCCAGCCTTTCGGGTTTATCTTTTCAAGCGTCAATAAACCGTAAGTGACCAAAATGATGAAGACGCCAATAAGGCCAATCCCATCTGGGGGACTCATGCATTGCGCTCCAACATATAGCGTTCCATTAAAACACTTAAGCCCATGCGTCCCGTTTTCGTCAGCGCATAGCTTTTTATATTATAGCTACTCATCGTTTTGTCGTAATAATCTGTCATCCAACTGAGTTTTTTGCAGCTATTATAGAATTTATCATTTGGCGACCCGGCCGATGTGGCGAAGACCATATTTCCCAAATTATCTTTTCCACCATTGTTCGTAACCGCCGCCATAAGTCCAGAAATATCGCTCTTTGACAACGCAGAGAAGTTTTGTTGCAGGTCATAATTTGTTTGAATGATTTGACGGAAAAAATCTTTTGTTTCATTTTTCAGATAGGGCAAGCCCGGCACATTACTAGTGGCCTTCGCAGCTTGCATAACCGGAGGGAAACCTTCGGCTTTTCGCATCATATCAATCAACTCGATATGGGCTTTCTGCAAGATGGTGGTTTTTCGGCGTGTTTTAGGCGAAGAAAACGTCTCGGGCGGCGGAATATGTGAGGGCGGGACAACCCGAATTGTAACATGTGAGGGATGGTAAAGGCTACCGCTTCCCGGTTGGATAGAAATTTCATTTTGATGCACCGTCACAATAGTTGGATTGCTTTGGTCTCTTCCCAGAGGTGAGATTGCCATGTGTAGGGCCAATTTATGCCGCTGGGCATGATCTGAAAGCCGTGAGGCCATTAATATGGCCGGACCGCCGACCGTTAGATTTACTGCGACCCCCGTTCCGGCTTCGACGAGTTGATCGACATATCCACCCAAAAAAGCCGTTCCGAGTAAAGGACAGGGCAAATGCATCATGCCATTTTTTTCATGCGGCCCTCTTTTCCGTAAGTCCGTGTTCACATGTTCAAAAATTGTTTTTGAGATAAAGGACAGGCTAGGCAGGCCGCGCTGCGCAAGCCAAGCAGCTGACATACCAATGCTAGCACAGCTCGCCTCTGGAAATCCGCGCGCTTCACACAGGCCAGCCGAATATTGATGAACTTCAATGAGCGTAAGGGTTTGCATGGCGTCTAAATCTGGTTCGGCTGTTCGCGGCTGTTGAGATATCGGTGCGGCGGAAACACTGCGTGTTTTTTTATTGAATTGACCTGATCG
>CAZNXP010000314.1:0-2456 GCA_964576955.1 uncultured Algimonas sp. | reverse complement strand
TGGAGCGGTTTAATGCGCTTGGACTTGATGCGACGAATATTGCCGAACAATGGGCCGTCGGCGGGACAGATTATCTGACGGATCAATTAATTCGTCCGATGAAATCTCGCGAGCCCGAAGTTTTCAATAATCTGTTGCGCGACAGAAACCGCGCCTGGGCCAATAAAATCGCGCGTTTTATGGAAGATAGCGGAACGGGGTTTGTCGCCGTGGGCACGGCGCATCTCCTCGGGGAGCAGAGCCTCTTGTCTGAACTGCGAGAACAAGGCTATTCAGTTCAGCGCTATTATGCCTTTAAGGGAGAAAACCTAATTGAGACGGTGGATGCCAAGATTGAACGGACCCGTTAAAAGTCGAGCTCCAGTCCGCCAAAGACCGCGCGGCCTCTGGAGGCGAACCCAACGACTTCTTCATAGGACTCATCCAGCAAGTTGGAGCCGCGTAGGGTGAGCGCGACATTATCTGTCAGCTTGTAACGCGCATTTGCGCCGAGGAGGGTAAAACTATCGAGTTCAACATTTTGGAACGTCGCAAAATCCGTATCGAGTTGCTCGCCATTATGGTCGACTGAGACGGTGAGGGCGAGCTCATCAATGGGCGTCCATGTTCCCGTTGCACTGGCAAGGAAATCGGGGCGACGTGTTGCTTCTCTGATTTCTACGGGGAATGAGTTGATGAATTCTGCATTTAGGAATGTTGCCGAACCTTGGAATGTGAATGTGTCATCAATCTTTGCGTTAACTTCAACTTCGATGCCTTCGCGTGAGCTTTCAAGCTCACGGTTACTTGCACGATCAGGTGCAGGCGGGATGTTGAACCCGTTAAATTCGGTGAAAATTTCATTTTCTAATTCTGAGTTAAAATAATCAACAGAGACTGAAAGAGCGTCATCCCAAAAATTGTGCGTATAGCCAACGTTAAACCCAAAAGACTCCTCAGGTAAAAGGTCAGGGTTTCCGACGAAGGTGTTTGTTGATAAAACACCGAAAAGCTCTGTTAGTGTCGGGTTTTTGACGCCTGTGCCTACGGATGCGCGAAGTTGCCCTAGGCCAAAATTTTCTAAATCATATCCAAGGCCGACTTTCCAAGTGAATGCATTATCAAACAGGTTGTTGAAATCTTGACGGGCTGAGGCATTAAAAAGCAATGCATTTGCATTATAGGTGTAATCCGCTGCGAGGGATTGATTATCAATATCGTCTTCCAATTGCGTGATTATGTCGTTTTCATCTATCGCTTCTTGTTCAAAGTCTGAGCGTTCGGCTTCAGCGAGGACTGTTAATTGATGAGGTCCCCAGTTTTTCTTGGCGGTCCAGTTTAAGTTTTGACGTTCGCCGACAGTGTTTAATGAGCTTGTGAGGTTGGCACCCGTGATTGGGTCGACTAGTATTTCCTCTACAAAGGTGACAAAGCTAAAATCAACGGCTGTGAAGACAGAATTATTTGTCTCGCGGTTCAAGGATGCCGTCACAAGATGATCGAAGCCGAAAGATTCAAAAGCGGCATTTACGCGGTAGCTTTCCGTGTCTCGATTTGATGTGTCATCAAGTGTATCTTGTAATACGCCGTTTACTTGCGCTTCAAAGCTTGAGTTTAGCTCGCTAAAGCCCGCTTTGGCTCCAAGGGTGACGCCTCCGATTTTTATATTGTTGAGACCGATATTAAGGCTCTGGCTGTCAGATGAATCATCTTCCCCATCATTATCAGAAATGTCAAAATTATCGGATGAGAAAGCTGTGCCATTAATGGTTAAGGCGGCTGTTCCAACTGGAATCACTGCGGCGAGTTGCCCTTGAACCGTGTTGTGCGTTCCAGCTTCGAAGGATGCATTGAAGCTCTCTTCTGCCTCTCCGCTTCTCGTAATAATGCTGATAACGCCGCCAATCGCATCGGCTCCCCAAAGTGCCGATTGTTCTCCTCTGAGGAATTCGACTCTTGCAATGTTTCCAGCTTGTAAGCCGCCAAAGTCAAATTCGCCTGTTAATGGATTATTGACTTCGACTCCGTCAATTAAAACCAAAACTTGGTTCGCTTCATTTCCGCGAACACGGATTTGGCTCAAATTGGAAGAAGGGCCTGAGTTGTTAACCGAAACGCCAGGTAGGCTACGAAGAATGTCATTTACAAAGAATGGATTGCGGGCTTCAATCTCAGTTTCTGTAATAATAGAAGCTGCGCTTGTTAACTCTGATAATGTGGTTGGTTCAATCCGCTGACCAATGGCGATTACGTCTTCGTTGTCTTCGGTTGGTAGCTCGAATGCCTGTCCAAACGCAGGTCCCGCTATCGCGACAATCGCCGCGCTCAATAATAGTCTCTTCATGTCACACTCCAATGTGTCTCGCCCTTTCAAAAGGCGAGGTGTTGATTGATGTGTCGTCATTGGAGCGGTCATCTGACCTTCCCATTACGCCTCGGTACATCCCGCCCGTGCGTGCTGGCGACTCGTCGGCAGG
>CAZNXP010000313.1:0-2457 GCA_964576955.1 uncultured Algimonas sp. | reverse complement strand
ACCAAACTATGAATGTTTGGACACCGGATTTCATCAATGAGTTTGATAAATTCATCGACGACTATAATTCCAATGACGAGATGAAAGGTCTTGTTCTGACGTCTGGTAAAGAGAATGCCTTCCTTGCGGGCGCTGATCTAAACATGATGAGCGAGCATAATGCGGCAGGAAAATCCCTGACGAAAGAAGCCTTCCAAGAGAGTAGAAAACTCACGCTCGCCCTACGTAAAATGGAAAATGGCGGATGGACAACGCGCCAAATTCAGCGCGAAGGCAAGAAAGCCAAACCAGCTGCCGCAGCCGTCGAAGGTCTTGCCCTTGGCGGCGGACTAGAAATGTGCCTTGCAACCCACCAACGTTTCGTGGCGGATAATCCAAAAATCAAACTTGGCCTACCCGAAGTCATGGTCGGGCTCCTCCCCGGCGCGGGCGGTACGCAGCGCACCATGCGGTTGATGGGTCTGCAGCCCGCAGCTACCATGTGTACCCAAGGTAAAAACCTCGACCCGAAGAAAGCTAAAGCTCAAGGCCTCATCCATGAGGTTGTCGAAGCTGGCACAACAGCCGCAGCCGCTAAAGCTTGGGTCAAAGACAATATCGACAAAGGCGTGCTCGCGCCTTGGGACGTCAAAGGCTTTAAAATTCCTGGCGGCGGCGGGGCAATGAACCCGAAATCCGTACAGTTTTTCTCCGTCGCATCACCCATGGCATTACAGCAGACAAAGGGAAATTATCCCGCCGTCTCAGCCATCCTTTCATGTATGTATGAAGGCTCGATTGTTCCTATCGACACAGCGCTGCGCATTGAGAGCAAATATATCACCAAACTGATGATGGGCGCGACGTCGAAAAATATGATCCGCACTCTGTTCTTGAATAAGAATGCTGCCGATAAAGGCGCGGGCCGTCCCGAAGGCATTCCGCCGCAAGACATCAAGAAAGTTGGCGTCTTGGGCTGCGGCCTCATGGGCGCAGGTATTGCCCATGTCACGGCGAAAGCCGGCATGGAGGTCATCTCCCTCGACCGGAATATGGAAGAAGCGCAAAAGGCCATCGCCTATTCGCAAAAAATCCTCGACAAAAAAGTCAAACGCGGCCGTATGAGCAAGGAGGCCGCAGACGCATTCCTTGAACGCATCACGCCAACCGATGATTACAACATGCTCAAGGAAGTCGACCTTATCATCGAAGCCGTTTTCGAACGACCTGACGTAAAAGCCGACGTGATTAAGAAAACAGAAGCTGTGATTGGCAAAGACATTGTCTTTGCAACGAACACATCAACACTTCCGATTGGCGGCTTGGCGAAAAACTCCTCTCGCCCCGACCAATATATCGGCATGCATTTCTTCTCGCCCGTCGATAAAATGCCATTGCTAGAAATCATCCCGCATGAAGGCACAAGCGATCTCGCCCTTGCCGTTGCGCTGGATTACAATAAGAAAATCCGCAAGACGCCAATCATCGTCAAAGATGTGCGCGGTTTCTTCACCAACCAAGTCTTCCCGCCTTATATCAATGAAGCCGCTTTGATGGTGACGGAAGGTGTCTCTATGGCACTGATTGAGAATTGCGCGGCAAACCTCGGCTTACCGATTGGTCCGCTTGCCGTTTCTGATGATACAACGCTGAAACTCGGTTATGACATTATGAAGTCCACTCAAGAAGAGATGGGCGACAAATATGTCCCAACGGGCGCAGAAGAGTTCATCGAAAATATGGTCACGAAATGGGATCGCGGCGGCCGCCGTCTCGGCGCAGGTTTCTATAATTATGACGAGAACGGCAAACGCCTCGATTTGTGGAAAGGCATGACGAAACATTATCCGCTCGCGGAGGAACAACCTTCCGCTGAGCAAGTTTCGCAGCGCCTGCTCTACTCGCTCGTTGCGCCGTCCGCGCGAACCTATGCAGAGGGCGTTGTGCCGAACCCGCAAAGCGCGGACCTCGGCGCCATCTTCGGCCTCGGCTTCCCGCCTTATACAGGCGGACCGCTTTCTTACATCGATACGATTGGACTAGACGCCTATGTCGCCACTGCGGATATGCTTGCCCAGCGTCACGGCGCGCGCTTTACGCCGCCGCAGCTCCTTCGGGATATGGCGAAGAAAGGCGAGACCTTCTACAAAGACAGCACCCCGTCCAAGCAAAAGACCTACACGAAAAGCGCCCTGAACCGGATGCTAGAAGTCGAAGTCGTAAAAATCGCCAACGCCATGGGCATAGCCGCAAGCGTTGATGATTTGAAGGCGGATACGGTGGCGAAAGTATTAGCCGCGCAAGCCGGTGAATCAGTCGCTTAAGCTGAAGCGGATATCGAGAATAGAAAAGCCCTGCATTGTGCATTTTGCGTGTTCGCAAATGCACGAGGCGGGGTTTTTTTTATGCGCCCAAGAAAATTTGCTTCAAAAGCGGGCCCGGCTGATTTGATATAACGATGTCAAATATCTTGGAAAT
>CAZNXP010000312.1:0-2471 GCA_964576955.1 uncultured Algimonas sp. | reverse complement strand
ATCCGCCAGAGGAAGTCGTCGATGCGATGACGGCGGATAATTATTATCGCTTCACGGTCCATTTCATGGTCTTTGTCGCGATAGCTTTATTTCTCGCTTATGTCGTTTTTGTCGGCACGCAAGATTTACCCTTTTGGGCGGTCTTTGCGCTCATCATTGGTGTGGGCGCGAATAGCGGCGGGGTCATGGTGATGACCCATGAGCTGGGTCATAAGGCCAATAAAACGGATCGCTTAACCGCGAAAATCGGGAATATGCTCATGGGCTATGGGCATTTTAATATCGAGCATAATAAGGGCCATCACATATGGGTGGCGACCCCTGAAGACCCTGCGAGCTCGCGCATGGGCGAAAACTTCTACGGCTTTATGGTCCGCGAACTGACGGGGACATTTAAGCGCGGCATTGGTTATGAAAAGGACCGTCTCGCCCGCAAAGGGAAGAGGTTTTGGTCCCTCCAGAATGATGTCTTGCAAGTCTATGCGGTGACATTGGCGATGACGGCTTTATTCACGGTATTATTCGGGCCCGCTATTCTGCTTTTCTTGATACCGCATCATTTCCTCGCCTGGCTCGCACTCACCCAGGCCAATTATGTTGAGCATTACGGTCTATTGCGCGAGAAAAAAGCCAATGGGAAATATGAGCGCTGCCAGCCGCATCATAGTTGGAATACGAACCACACCTATTCAAACCTGCTCTCATTCCATCTGCAGCGTCATTCAGATCATCATGCTTTTCCGCAGAGAGCCTATCAGGTCCTTCGGGATTATGAAGATGTTCCAAAGCTGCCGACGGGCTATCCGGGGTGTTTCGCGATGGCATTTTTTCCGCCGCTTTGGTTCAAAGTCATGGATAAGCGCGTGATAGAATGGTCCGGCGGCGATCTGTCTAAAGTCAATGTCCATGAACCCGCAAGGGCGCGGATAAAGGCGCGGTGGCAGGGCGTTTAAGAGCGCCTAAATTACCCGTATAAATTGTAATTTAGGCAAATATTAAACATAATCCTTCTCAATAACTGAACCACTTTTACTTATAGTTGTGAGAGTATGTTTGCCCACACGCGAAAATTCCCCGAGCTTATCGGTTCAAATAATCTCCAAAGTGATTATTTGACGGACCGCCGGAATGCGCAGCGTCTGCTTGCTCTGTCGAGCTTGATTATTCCGGCAAGTTTTCTATTTCTCTATCTGATTGCGCCCACGGCGAGCGATTTGAACCCCAATCCGTTGGTGCTGATTATTTCGTCAATTATTGTCGCCCAAGCCGCGATACGCCTCTGCATAAATTGGAAAAAAGCGCTCAATGACCGCTATCAATTTGTTTGCGTGTTATTAGATTTCTTCGGCCTGTCACTCATATTGCTTGCTTATGCGATTACCTATGAGGTGCCGTTTTCCGTCGCTTTGAAATCCCCCACGGCGGATGTCTTTTTCATCTTCCTCGCCTCCAGAATTGTTCTGTTCAATCGGTCTATCCTCCTAAAAACGGGTTTAGTCGCGATTTTTAGCTGGATTTGTTTAGTAGGGATTGCCGTATGGGATCCGAGTTTTGCGGGCCGAACCTCGAGTTTTACGGAATATCTGACGAGTTATAAGGTATTGCTCGGCGCGGAAGTTGAGAGAATATTGCAATTTGGCCTCATAACAGGGGTGCTCCTCATATTTTTAGAGGGCATTCGGATTGATGCGCCGACTGGCTTTCACAGGCGTTTATTTTTTCTGGGAACGCTCTCTCGGTTTCTCATTTCAAATAAAAGTACCTCCTCAGACAAGACCTTCGCCTTTGTTGAGGTGCGGGCCAAAAATATCGCGGATGTAGACCGAATTTATAACACGGCTTTAAAGCTAATCTCCAAACTCCCCGTGTTAAAGGAAATGAAAGTTGCCGTTATTGGCAGGCTTTCTGACCAAAGCGTCGGACTATCCATCGAATACCCGAAAGACGCCTATGCGCTCCAAGATATATTAGACCGGATACATGGTGAGTTAAATTCGAAGGTTGTTCGAAAACTAGGAAATAGCGCGCCAACCCTCATCGTTGCTGGATGTCGGCTAGATCCGAAATTATCCGCCAATCGGCATTTAAGATATACGGATGCGGCCATCAGAGAGGCCATTGCCTCGGGCCAAAACAGCCTCGAATTCGGCGAAGATTTATTGGCGAAAATTGAACATAAACTCGCCATAGAGCGCGCGATTAAATTGGGTCTCGAAAAGAAATACCTGTCTGTCGCATATCAACCCATCATGGATTTGATGACCGATAAGCCTATCGGCTTTGAAGCGCTTATACGATTGGCGGATGTGAATAATAATCCCATTTCGCCAAGCGTCTTTATTCCCATCGCGGAGGCGACGGGTTTGATTGATGATGTCATGGATTATCTCTGCGAGACAATCGCGTTAGAAGCGCCTGAATTATGCGAAATATACGAAGATCAAGCGATTAAGCCCTATATTAATATCAAC
>CAZNXP010000311.1:0-2473 GCA_964576955.1 uncultured Algimonas sp. | reverse complement strand
TTATCTGCCTGTTCACTATTAGAAAAAATGTGACCATGATGCAAAGCAGACCAAACTGGAACATTGGTATTTTCAAACGCTGTCATCAATAAAGCGCTTACATCGGTGTAGGCAATAAATAAATCTCTATGTCCATGACCACTCAGATAAACACGCAGATCTCGGATTTTCTCTGCCTCTCCAGTTTCCTCCATCGCAATATATTGAATACTGTTCCGTAGTTGATGATTTTCTCTCAATACCGTAGATTCCCCACGAGATCTAGAGTGAGCAAAATCAAACTGCATCGGTTTGATCCACTGCCAAATTTGGTTAGCGTCAGGGGTGTAGGACTGGTCATTGAGTACGCGATCAAGGACCATGCTCCCAACCACGCTTTTAGCAATTTTGCAGACGCATTGGTGAACGTTCTTCGCTTCGCACACACACGTAATACATTTTGTAAGCGCATTAAGTGAGTCTATCGCGCGCTGCAGTGATAGTGTCTCCAAAAGACTACGAAATGCCAGCTTACTTGAAACATAGAGGGATCCACGGTCTCCGTGACGAGCAGTGTATGAATCAGCAAACAAAAGGTAGATGTTTAGTAATGCCCTCTGATCCAATTCATTAACTCTTCTCTCATCCATCGACGAAAGAACTATATTTAAAGATTCTTCGTCCGCATCCTCCAGCATAAAATCAAAAATTTCAAAATATTTCTCTGTGTCGAAGTTTCCCACTTCAAAGGAACTCAAGCGAACATATCTGCTTTGCTTTTTGTCGGACGCCAGCCTTCCTAAAAAATGGGATACTTCTTCAGTACACTCAACATCATCAAGCAGGCGAATCAGCATTACCTTTAATGTGCCATTGGCATCGGGTAACATGACGATCCTTTGTATTTCTGAAAGTACAGATGTCGAGGTAAATCCCTTTGTTTTTAACGAATCCCACATCGCACCTCCAAGCAAGGATGGATCCTGTTTCGTTAGTTCATACATTTGATCAAGGAGAAACAGTTTTGAACTTTCACGAAGCTGTGTAGGGTCGCCATTTACAAGAACGGACACTGGATCGATCTTTATAACTGCCTTTTGATCAACAGAGTCGATTAACATACACCCAAACCAGCCCAATAGTCCCCGCAAATCTTCCCGGACATAGCCATTGGGGGCGATAAGCGCGAGCGCTCGTTGTAAGGTGTAACGGCGGGACGGATCTTGAACGATTCTAGCGAGATAGCGAGCCGCACAATACTCGACCACTGTTCTGTGTATGAGTTCGTGGTAGTCGCTCCCATGGCGAGATGCTATAAAGAGTCCAGAGCCAATCAGATACTGAATCTCCTCGCGATTACAAAGATCTCTAAAAAATGGAAATTGGCCAGATGAGTTTGATTCGGACAACGACAATCCCACACAGCCAGCCAGAAACAACTTTGCGCACACATCATCACCAATATTCACTAATGTACTAGTTGATGGACGAGATCGATTGGCCGGTCTATTTTCCCGCTCTGAAAGTAGTATTTCTATTGAGTCTGCGTAGATACTATTTTTTGATTCAATGTGCCCATGTCGGTGCTGGTACACTTTAGCGATTAGCCGTAAGTTGTGAGGGTTGCCAAGCAGTCCGTCAAGACCCACGTCGTGCAACGCATACTTAAAGTCTTCAAATTTTTGTTCAGGGAGAAAATGTTCAAAAAGAGTTTCCTGTTCGTTTTCATTGAGTGGACATAAGTGGACAATTTTTGGCGTGTGCTTAAACACCTTCTCAACAAATAGTTTACGACTTTCATCCCAATGTGCTGATCTGGAAGATAGTAGAAACACTTTTGGACTGGTTTTACTTGCATCGACTAGAAGCTTATCGACGGATTCTGCGCTATGTTCCATCGATATCTCGTCGATGGCATCCACTATGAGATATCCGCCGCGACGAGACCGTAGATCATCATCGTGAATGAAGATTCTTGCATCTTCGCGGGAAACACCAACTTTGGCACTCACATAGTCAAGTAACTCAGATTTACCAACACCTGGTTCTCCCAAGACTACAACAACACCACTCATTTTCAAGAGTTCGTCTTGATCAACAGATTGACCTTCAACGACCAATGTTCTGTCAATGTAAGCTGAGCTTGCTCCGTGGTTCTCGATTGTTTCTTTATCCATATCTAAGCTACGCTAAGCGTGGAAATATTTCATGTAACCGATACTATCATGGCGTCATGACATATAGCTATTTTCAAACAACCAAATCCTACTGACAGTCTATTCGCCAAAACATCTCGATCAATCAGAGCTGTCTTAAGACAACTAATTAATCCGTTAAAATAACATTTTAACGGATTATTTGCATCCCCCTCTTGAATGGATTATGTTTTCTGTAATAGTTCACCCTCAAAAAATCTTCTATGCACAAATCAGGTCAAGCTCGAGTTCCTACAGTTAAAGAACAACGTCATCTCTTTGATGTCATTCAGAAGCAT
>CAZNXP010000310.1:0-2505 GCA_964576955.1 uncultured Algimonas sp. | reverse complement strand
AAGCGGGTCCATTAGTCTTAATCATGAGTGGCGTCAACCACTCAGATGTTATCTTAGAGGACTTTCGTCCTCTCTTATTCCCCCCGATTATTTACGGCCAAAGAGGCGCGCAAAGAACCCTGGTTTTGGCTCCCCTTTCGGAGAGGCCTGACGGTCGAGAACTTCAGCAATAAAAGCCGCAACTGTCTCAATATCCGCCATGCCGTTGACTTCCGTCAATTTTCCTTGCGCCGAATAATAGGGCAGCAATGGAGCGGTATCTCTGTTGTATGCATCAAGACGAACCTTAAAGGTCTCTGGATTATCATCCGCACGCCCCTGCTCCTCAAAGCGAGTCGCAATCCGTCCTAATATCGAGGCGTCCTCTACTTTGAGACGGATGACCGAGTCCACCGATTCGCCGCGCTTTTGCAAAACTGAATCCAGCGCTTCGGCTTGGGCAATCGTGCGCGGGAAACCGTCAAATATAAATCCAGCGACGCCAGCCTGCGCATCAAGTTGCTCTGAAATTAAAGCAATGACAATTTCATCGCTAACAAGCTTGCCATTATCCATGATGTCGGCAACTTTTTTACCAAGCTCAGATCCTGAGGCGCGTGCCGCGCGCAGCATATCCCCTGTTGAAAGCTGGACAAGACCGCGCTCAGAAACGAGGCGTTTCGCCTGCGTGCCTTTGCCAGCTGCGGGCGGTCCAAAGAGTACAAGATTAAGCGCCATATAAATTCCCCCTAAGTCTTGTTCCGGCGGCGCATGCGAGACTTTTTGATAAGCCCTTCATATTGATGCGCAATGAGATGGGATTGAACCTGCGCAACGGAATCGAGCGTCACAGAGACAATAATCAAAAGGCTCATCCCGCCAATCAACATGGCCACAGAGGCAGGGATATTACCCACTCTCGCAATAAAGGCTTCTGGGACCACACAAACAAAGGCGACATAGAACGCGCCGATGAATGTCAATCTAGAGAGCACATAGGACAAATATTCAGCGGTGCGTTGACCCGGACGAATACCTGGCAAGAAGCCGCCATTCTTACGCAGGTTATCTGCGACATCATCTGGCTTAAATACATAAGGCACATAGAAGTAGCAGAAGAAGACAATCAGCAAGCCATAGAAGATGAGATAGGTCGGCGACCCGTACCCAAGATAAGCCAGTAGGCGCGCCATGAAACCTGATGAGGCACCGTCGCCTGCAACGAATATTGATCCAAATGTTGCGGGTAGAAGCAGAAGCGAGCTTGCAAAAATCGGAGGAATAACACCTGCTGTATTTAGCTTTAGCGGCATAAAGGAGTTCTCACCGCCGAATTGCTTACCGCCCGCCATTTGGCGTTTCGGATATTGCACCCGTAGACGGCGCTGCGCGCGTTCGACATAAACAATCAGCATGATAAGCGCGATAAACATCACGACCAACATAATCAGAATAAGTTCGGAAATTTGATTAGACTGGTTCAACCCAAAGAGCTGGAATATCGCCTTTGGTAATTCTGCGACAATACCCGCCAAAATGATAAGGGAAACGCCGTTACCCACGCCGCGCGCGGTCACTTGCTCACCTAGCCACATGAGGAACATGGTGCCGCCCACCAATGTGATGACGGTAGAGGCTTGGAAGAAGAGACCCGGATTAATGACAGCGCCTTCACTGCCTTGCAGCGCGCGCGCAATACCAAAAGCTTGGAAAGCGGCGAGAAGCACGGTCAGATAACGCGTATATTGGTTGATTTGCTTTCGCCCTTGTTCCCCGTCCTTATCCAGCTCTTTGAGCGAGGCCACGGAGCCCTTTAAAAGGGTCATAATAATTGACGCCGAAATATAGGGCATCACGTTCAAGGCAAAAATAGCCATACGCTCCACGGCGCCGCCGGAGAACATATTTAAACGATCAATCAGAGTTCCGCCGCCGCCGGACGAGATGTTCGCTTGGAAGACCTCAATATTCATCCCCGGTATCGGAACATAAGTTCCGATACGATAAACAACCAAAATCATAAGCGTAAAAAGGAGCCGCTTTTGCAGCTCTTTAGCCTTGGAGAAAACCCCAAGGTTCATATTTGCGGCGAGCTGTTCGGAGGCTGAGGCCATAAGGCACCTTTTTAACTAAACTTCAAATTTTAACCTAACTAGGTATCCCCTGAAGTAAATGTAAGGTGCCACGTAGAAAACGTGACACCAAAACTCGTTTTTTTAGCCTTTCGCAAGCACTTTTGCCTGCTTCACCCACTCGTCGCGTTCAATGCGACCCGGGAATGAGTCGATGATTTCATCAATCATCTTCACATCCTTAGGAGTCCAAGCTGCGATTTGGCGGAAGTAATACACGCCCTTTGCATTTAGGTCGCCTTCAAATTTAGGGCCGATACCTTTGATCTTTTTCAAATCATCTGGCTCACCATCTGTGGCGCCGTCTGTATAAAGAACCTGTGGCTTCTTCGCTTTAGGCGCGGCCTTAGGCTTCGGCTTAGCTTCAGCTTTCGGCTTTGGAGCCGGTTTTGGC
>CAZNXP010000309.1:0-2506 GCA_964576955.1 uncultured Algimonas sp. | reverse complement strand
TGAATATGAAAAAGCCTGAGGGAAGTGTCATGCGTTTAGAAAATAAAATTGCTTTCATCACGGGCGGAACATCAGGCATTGGGAAAGCGACCTTACACCGCTTTATAAAAGAAGGTGCTAAAGTTGTATTTACGGGTCGCAAAGAAGACGCGGGCAATGCAATCGCGGAAGAGACAGGTGCGATATTTATCAAACATGATGTTGCTGATGATAAGGGATATAAGAAAATTGCAAAGCGGATAAAATCAGAGTTTGGGCAATTGGACATTGCCTTTGCAAATGCTGGGACGGAAATTGGCGATGCAGATATTGAAACCGTCACTGTCGAAAATTGGAATAATCTTATCGGTATAAATTTGACCGGCGCAATGTTGACGACACAAATGGCGGTTAATTTGATGAAAGGTAATCCGGATGGCGCAACGGGGTCGATTATCATCAATAGTTCCATGAATGGTCATTGGCCGCTTGGGAATTATGTTACTTATTCAACGGCTAAAGGCGCGCATATTGCACTTGGCAAATCCGTAGCTGTGCATTGCGCGAGTAAAGGCTATAAAATTCGCTGTAACATCATTCATCCAGGTGTCGTTGAAACTGAAATGATTTCTTCGATTATAGAAGGCGCTCCGGACTCTGCAGCTATTCGGGCTCAATTTGAAGGTATGGCAGCTCTTAAACGAATGGGTAGCGTCGAAGAAATAGCGGGCCTAGTCACCTATTTATCGAGTGACGAAGCGGCATTTATTTCGGGTGCATCCTACAATATTGACGGGGCAACTACCGCCGGCATGATTGGCGTCTAACTATCCTCTGCCAGCGGCTTCAAAGCCTCCGCCAATAATCTGGGCTTCATTGGCAAGCCGCTGTTCAAGTAATGCGAATAACTGGACAACTAAATCTGGTTCAGCTGCGTTTCCAAGGTCTGACATAGCGGATAAAGTTTGACTGGCAGCTTCATAGAGGGCTTCATCGCTCTCGGAAGCCTCCATGTCTTTGACATATTTCATTAGCGTTTTAGGTGAGTGTTTAGCGCTCATGTATTTTCTCGCTAAGTCTTTTATAGCGTCTGCTTCCTCTCGGATAAATTTGGATTGGTAATCAGCTCTGACGGCGCAGCTTCCTAACACGCCAATGATTGTATCTATTTGTGCACTTTTTACTGGATCAAGCGAGTCTTTGAAATCACCTCCAATTTCGTGGATAATGCCGCGCAAGATTTGCGAAACCGAAGGTGAAACAATCATGATACTCTCCAATGAAGTGACAATTTATGAGAAACTAGCAATTGTTGAAACTATTATATTCGTTGATTTCAATTCTCATAGTTTTACCTCATACATGAAGCTAATCTGTAATAGATGTTAGACTCAACAAAGGGAAAAGACATGACGAAATCAAAACATTGGATTTTGACAAAACGTCCCATTGGTAATGACTATGAGCCTGCTTTTGAGCTAGTTGAAGAGGATTTACCGCCGCTTGAAGATGGGCAATATCTTTTAAAAACGCGGGTCTTATCCATGGATAGCGGGACGCGCATGTATATGACGGATCGTGAAGATTCATATTCGCCGCCGCTACCCTTAGGCTCAAAGATATTAGGAACAAGTGTCGGGGAAATCGTAGAAAGTCGACACCCTGAATATAAAGCGGGCGATATCGTCAGATGCTACGGCACTTGGTCAGATTACTGTATTGTAGACCCCCGCGAACTCTACTCGGCGAAAGTCACCGACCCCGTTGAAAATCTCAGGGAATATGTTGGCGTTTTGGGTGCAAATGGTTGGACGGCCTATGTTGGCGTTATCGAGGTTGGCCGCGTAAAGCCATCGGAGACATTCCTTGTTTCCGCAGCAGCAGGCTGCACAGGTATTATGGCAGGCCAGGTTGCGAAACTCTCAGGCTGTAAGGTGATTGGAATTTGCGGAACCGATGAAAAAGGCGGGGTGATTATGTCAAAATATGGCTTCGACGGTTTCATCAATTACAAAACTCAAAATGTTGAAGAAGCGATTTCTAAACTTTGTCCAGAGGGCGTTGACGTATATTTTGATAATGTTGGCGGCCCCACATTAGATGCTGCAATTTCGAATATGGCACTCTTCGGACGCATTCCTGTTTGCGGTTTAATTACAAGTTATATTTCTGACGTTGCTGTGCCGGGTCCAACGAAATTTGATCAGGTTCTGATGAAGCGGTTGCGGATAGAAGGTTTCTTCTCGCCCGATTTTTATCACAGAGAACCAGAGTTCAATAAAACTCTCAAGAAGTGGGCTGCCGCGGGGCAATTGACACTCCCATTTGATATCGTAACAGGATTAGAAAATACCGTGAAAGCTTATTCTAAGCTATTTTCAGGCGCCAATATTGGAAAGGTTGTCGTGGAAATGTAAACTGCCTAAGCTCGGTTTTTTTAGCCGCTGTGATTGTCAACAAATTTAACCGCATTCACCCAGTTCATATGTTGGTAGGTTGTGATATTCATATAGTAAGCTGCCAATAC
>CAZNXP010000308.1:0-2510 GCA_964576955.1 uncultured Algimonas sp. | reverse complement strand
CGCCTCCGTCACTTCGACATTTTCATTGGAGAGGGTTTCTGTTTGCGCTTGTCCGGTAATGCGCAGCTCTTGCCCAGTTTTTTCTAAAGAGACGACGCCCGCCCCTTGCGCGGAAAACCCGCCATAGGATAAATCAGAGGGCGCGAGGGTGATATCAGCGGTGAAGTCTTCTTTCGAGGTGACGTCTGCATCAATGTAAAACTTAGCCTGCCCTAAAGGTGAGCTTAGATTTAAAACCGCGTCCTTTAGTTTTACGCCATTTTCGGGAAAGGGGATTCCGCCGCCTGACCCAGAGCTAGAGGTTTTCTCCAATTGCTCCTGAATCCAGCTTTGTGTGGGCTTCCAGTCTTCCCCGAGTCTTAGCTGTGCAGACGCGCCCCCAATTTCTATGTGTTTGAACTTTAAATCTCGTACATCAGGCCAGATATAATCCGCTTTTATATCCTGAATTTTTAAGACCTCTTCTCCCTCTTGGCTCAAGCGGATATCTTTGATCTTGGCCTGCGTCCGCGAAATCGAGACAATATCCAGCTCCGCCTCAATCCCCGCTTCGGATAGAATTTTGATGGCACGCTTTTCCATTAACGCATAACGCTGTGTCCATGCCCAACACCCAAGCAGAAAAACGATGAAGATAAGGGCGAGTAAAATCCATAGGACGATAGCCCACCACCGCACAAACCACCGTTTGCGCGGGGGCTGGCTTTGGGTTGTCTTTAAATTTTTGGCTCGCACGGAAATGGCCGGACCTCCTATCATCCCGCATAGAGGACCTTCAGTCGTATGACCATAAAAACAAACTCTTACAAATCGGTCAGTTTACATATGATATGAGAAAGCGTTAAACTAGAATTAGGGAAATTTAGGGATGAGGATATAGCAGAGTATCCCCTCGTTCTTTTGCGTGTTTCGGGCTTTATAAATGACTGATAAAAATAAGACAGCAGTCGAGCCGACTTCACAGGCAGGCGCAAACGCAATTTCCGCTTTACAGGAGCGTGCAGATGCCTTTGCGCGCTTCCGTCATACGGTCATTCCAACCGGTAATCGCTATCGTTTCCTTGCTGTCGCCGCCGCCATTGGTGTTTTAGGGTTTTTGATATTCCCTAATAAAGGCGAGACTGATGGCGCCGCGCCGCAAGCCGAATTGGCGTCTTTGCCTGCTTTAGATATTTCGCGTTTTGATATGGGCCTAGAGCCTTCTTTTGCGCCTAATAGCGTCACAAAGACAATAACGCTGAAATCGGGAGATAATCTCGGACCGCTTTTGCAGCGAAATGGTTTGACCAGCCAAGATGCTTACCGCGTCACGCAAGCTTTTGGTGATGTTTTTAAGCCGCGAAATTTGCGGGCGGGTCAGGAATTTCAATTACATTTCACAGGCGAGACGCTCGATCATTTAACCTTCAAGCCCAATATTGAAACGACGGTGTTCATCGACCGAGACGGGGAAAATTATACGGCGCGCAAAATTGATGCCGATTTCAAATATGAAACGATTGCGGTGAAAGCAGAGGTTGAAAACTCGCTTTATGTTGACGCAACGCGCTTGGGCGCTCCAGATAAGGTCGTGGTGCAATTTGCAAATATTTACGAATATTCTGTCGATTTTCAGCGCGATATCCAACCGGGTGATGCTTTTGAAATGTTCTTTGAGGTTGCGCGCAATCAAAAAGGCGAGATCGTAAAAGCGGGGGATTTGCTTTACACCTCCTTTTCGCCGCGCGGGAAGACCTCCGAATATTGGTTATTTGAAGATAGTAAAGGCCGCGAGAATTTTTACGATGCCAAAGGGAAAACGGCGAAGCGTAAATTACGGGCAACCCCCGTCAATGGCGCGCGTTTGTCCTCATCATTTGGCCGTAGAAAACACCCAATTTCGGGCTACCATAGAATGCATACAGGCGTAGATTTCGCCGCGCCGCGCGGCACGCCAATTTTAGCGGCGGGCTCTGGCACAGTTGAGCGGGCCAATAGATATGGCGGCTATGGCAATTATATCCGCATTCGCCATTCAGATGGTTATAAAACGGCCTATGCGCATTTGAAGAATTTTGCCCGCGGCATAAAATCCGGAGCCTATGTCAAACAAGACCAAGTGATTGGATATGTTGGAACAACGGGCCGCTCAACGGGTCCGCATCTGCACTATGAAGTCCATCTTCACGGTAAGAAAATTAATCCGCGCCGCCTTTCGCAACTTTCGGGAAAACCTTTGTTAGATAGCCAGCGGCCAGCATTTGCGGCCCAGCGGGGTAAAATCGAACTCATGCGGGAGTCCTCTGAAACGCTCTCGCCGGAAATTTACGAAGTTAGCACGTCTGGGTCAGTGGCTCTGCCAGAATAAATCTCTTCATCATTTTAAGGATTGAGAAAGGGCCTTCCAAAGGGAGGGCTTGCAGCTCTTCTTAAATTTAGCTAGCTACATATCGGAACAGATATGGACACGAGACCGCTATGAAAAACCTCCTCAATTTCTTTTTTTCTTTTGATAAATTATTTAAAGAAAA
>CAZNXP010000307.1:0-2513 GCA_964576955.1 uncultured Algimonas sp. | reverse complement strand
CTCACGGCGCACCTGTTCCAATATCTCTCGGAAAGATGTCCCTTCTTCTTTTAATCGGCGCCTTAATTTCCATTCCGGCATGTCCATTAAGTCGGAAACAAGTTTAATTGTCGGGGCCTCAATTCCGAGCATTTTTTCTAAATAAGCTCTGACCATTTCACTTTCGGATGGCAATTGATTTAGGCGCGACAAATCATATTCCAATCTCGCGACTAGGCCTTTTAAAACCTCGGGATTACTCATTGGGAGCGGCACATCTAGGAAGGCTTTATCAAAGGTCAAAACATCACGCGAGGCGCCATATTCGACCTCACAATCGAACATATTCTCATATTGCTCGCGATATCGCTCGTCCCGATGGCGCACCTGCATGTGTTTTACGGACAAGCCGTGAACCGCTTTAATCCAGAGTCCGAGCCGTGCCAAAGTTGCAAAATGCAAATCGCTGACATGCCGTAATTTATCCGGTGCATCTTCATAGGTTTTCCAAATAATATGCGCATCATGCCCGTCTGATATAAGCTCATTCACCCCGAAATTCTGGACAAGTGGCTCAAAGCGGGTACTGATCTCGAAACTTTCCTTCAAATTTGCACAAAATAAAATGGTATGCGCAATATCATTATAGGTCGCATGTCCATGATTAAGGCCACATTTAAACCCTATCGCGGGGTCGTCCATTACCTTCTCGGCGAAGCGAAACAGCTCAATTAAAATATCGCCGTCAAAACGCGCCAAAGGGTTTCCCAAGGCGGTGCGTCCACCTGGAACCAATCTCAAAAGATCCGATTCCTCGACGCATAGCCCGATTAAACTATCAATGTTCTTAGCCAAAAATCGGGATAAAATTTCACCCATAAAACAAACTCGCCGCAATTCATAATTGTCATAACTCTGTGTTTGAAACCGTCAAGACGAAACGTCGAATTTGTTGTTAATGGGCGCGGGCAACTTTGTGGGCACCCGCCAACCGGGTGGGTTGCACATTGGGCGCACTCTATGGGGCATAAACGGGGTGTAGCGGGGGCTGTATTATTTAAATGCAGCCCTCTAGCTCTCAGCGAGGTTAGTTTGAGCTCAGATTAGCACCAGAATATAGACTCCGATGCTAATCCGACTCTCAGACGAGCCCCCAAACTACTCACCCAGACTATCAATTAACTGTACCATTTGGATGAATTCGGCGCGGTAGCCGTTCTCATCTTCTCCCTTAGCGCTCTTGGCGAGTTGGATCGCGTCTTCATAGCTATAGTCTTCTACCACGGTGTCGCCGCGGAGCTTTTGCCCGACGATTGCAACGGCAGTCGCAAAGCGCATATCATCACTGGCGCGTTTCAAACTCCGTTCCTGACGCTTTCCAATCGGGAAAGTCTGGAGCGTGCTTTTATCTGCATTGGGAAGTTTATGACGAATTTTGACAAAGGCATATTCATCAGACCCCGTTGAGCTTGTCGGCGTCTCAGAGACATAGCGAAGCTTATCCACGGTCACGGCAGGCGAACCCACTGGCGTCATTTCGTAAATCGCGGTGACGCTATGACCTGCCCCGATTTCGCCGGCATCGACCTTATCATTATTGAAATCCTGACGTTTTAGCGCGCGGGTTTCATAACCGATGAGGCGATATTCTGCGACCTCGGTTGGATTAAATTCGACTTGGATTTTGACGTCTTTGGCAATGGTGAATAGCGCGCCGCCTGCTTCATCAGCGAGAACCTTATTGGCCTCTGCCAGCGTATCAATATAGGCAGCGACGCCGTTACCATTTTGCGCGAGGGATTGCATGAGATGGTCATTATAATTCCCCATCCCAAAGCCTAGCACAGAGAGGAAGATTCCTGTTTCGCGTTTTTTCTCGACGAAGGTTTTCATATCATCTGGCGATGAGAAGCCGACGTTGAAATCGCCATCGGTCGCCAGAATGACGCGGTTCACGCCTTCATCATCAAAGTTCTCCTGCGCGTTTTGATAGGCAAGTTCGAGACCTGCTGCGCCGGCCGTAGAGCCCCCAGCCCGAAGGTTGTTGAGCGCCGCTAAAATTTCGGCCTTATTCTTGACCCGCGTTGGTTCCAAAACCGTCCCGGTGGAGCTGGCATAGGTCACAATGGACACCGTATCATCCTCATCCAGCGTATTGAGGAGCAGTTTGAAACTATTGATGAGAAGCGGCAGCTTATTTGGGCTTCTCATCGACCCAGAGGTATCAATGAGGAAGACAAGATTGCTGCGCGGTTTCTCACTTTGTTTCGGCACATAGCCTTTGATGCCAATATGCATCAGCTTTGTATCTTCATTCCATGGATTAGAGGTCACCGTCACATTGGCCTTGAACGGCTCATCCGCAGATGTCGGCGCTTCATAATCATAAGGGAAATAATTGATCATTTCCTCAAGGCGAATGGAACTGCGCGGCGGCAATTGCCCGCGATTAATCGAGGCCCGGAGGAAAGTATAAGAAGATGTATCCACATCTATAGAAAATGTAGAGACTGGCTTTTCCGCAACGGGGGTCG
>CAZNXP010000306.1:0-2514 GCA_964576955.1 uncultured Algimonas sp. | reverse complement strand
TAACATGGCGCCAAGTCCAACCGTCAATAAAAGTAATTTAGACATAAATCCCCCTAAGGGTTACAAAGATATTTCCACACGCTAGAGCAAATTGGCGTATTCCGCTAGGGATGAACCTAGGATCATCTATAAGACGTCTGCGAACCAAAGATCCTTGGCTAGAGCGGCAAATAAAATTCAGATGAAAATTCCAAAGAACATCTTGGGCCGCCCCGATGTTCGCTTAAGCCGCCACGGCGTGACCCAAAGCATGACGTGTCGGGCGGCCAGCCTCATCCACGCTAACGAAAACCAATTTATCAACCCGAATAATATTCTCTTTGGTCTCTTTATTTCTAACAACGCAGGACAAGGTCAGTGATGTTTTTCCGACGGACACCGTCTCCACACCAATCTCGATCATATCCCCTTGATAGGCAGGCGACATGAAATTCATCTCGCTAATATATTTCGTCACAATCTGATGTGTCTTCATTTGGCAGGCACAATAGATGGCGCATTCTTCGTCAATCCAAGACATCAACCGCCCGCCGAAAAGCGTGTTCCGCCCATTGAGGTCTTCAGGTTTGATAAGTTTTCGCGTCCGAAATTTTAAGGCCATGATGGGCTCCTATGACAAGATGATTCAACCATAGGAATAATGACCCGACAGACTCCACACATATTCACCCACCGCGCTATTTTTCGCGCCGATGCATAAAAACGCATCAATTTTTACCCATTCCGCCTCAATAATTATGCCGCCTAGGCGGCACCCAATCCAAGTTGAAACGCTCAATACAGCCGACATATCACCACTCTCGTTTAGGTCTAAAGTTGAGTTTTTAGTCAAAAGGGCCCCGACAATATTTACCGCCTCTTTGCGATTTGCGAAATTCTTGAGAAGGGTAAGAGTTGCTTATGTCGAGCGGCCGTTACTCGGCCTACCATCCCCACGGTTTTGGCGGGATTGAGATTGGGGTTGTCGTGTCAAATTCAAGCCGGAAAAAATGTTCTGCTCGCTGTCTTTCATAGGCGAAAACGCCGCGCTCAGATTGAAACTCCAGTGCCCATTTTCGACCCGACGGGTCTGGCATTTCAAACTGTTCGAAGATGTCCACGCTTTCTGGGTTTGCTGGAAATTCTGCGCGCGTCGTGGTTAGTCCCTCAGCCGTTCCGCCGAAATTGGTGAGCGCGTGGGGGCTGCCGTCTTTTTGGCGGTGGTCATGCCGCAGCGATAAGCTGCCCGCCTCGCCGCTCACGACCCATGTCATCGAGCGGTGCTGCCCAATGTGAAGCGCAATTTTCACCTCGTCCCCGTCGCAATCAAACATGTGCATTTTTATATCCGCATCGCGCCAAGCCGCGTCTTCAGGATCATCCGTCACGAGCTGTCCCGCGAAGGCCTGCCCGCACAGGCTCTGAATATTCGCGGCGAAATTTTGTTGGGCTTGATCGGGTTGCGCCTTGCAGGCCAACAAGGCGAAGGGCGCAATGAATAGGGGCAAAGTGATTGGCTTCATGGACGCTAATTACCAAATTATTCGCGGGCTGGCTGGAATGGCTTTCAGATGACTGATAGGCGGTTAGTATAGACGCCCCTATCGATGAAGATTGATATTTGTTATTTTCTGCCGGCCGCCAAATAAATGTTGAAACAGCGCGCCGTTTAACTATCCTTTTGCAATGTTGAAGAATTATAGCATTTGCGCCCTCATGATGATTGCGTCAGCAGGTTTTACCCTCGCAATCTTTGGGGCCGTGACGACACTTTGGCCTCATGTCCCGACCCAAGAAGGCCGCGCTGATTTCGCCTTTTCTCTCGCAATCGCCTTTGCGGCCTTTTTTGGGAATAGTATTTTAGTCGGAACTGAACTGCTCATTTCAAATCGCAATTCTAAATTAAATAAAATAACGTCACTTTTTTCAATTCTGATATTTTACTTAGGCCTCATAATGGTCTCGATTTTATTTTCAGAAGGCCTCAATGACTGGTTCGAGACCGTACCGACCATGTCTTCTCCCTTAATATTGACATTGAGAGTGATGATGGTTTTGCCCTTTGTTTGGTTGTTAATATCCCTCGCTTTCAAGCTATTTTCGAAAAAATCCACTCAATAAAAGACTACCCCATGATCACTCTCGGAACTGCCCTCACCTCTGGTGCCACCAAAGTTATGATGTGCGGCTGCGGGGAGCTGGGCAAGGAAGTCGTGATCGAGCTGCAACGGCTCGGCGTCGAGGTGATTGCCGTGGACCGCTATGCCAATGCGCCCGCCATGCAGGTCGCCCACCGCGCCTATGTCATCAATATGCTGGACGGAGAGGCTTTGCGGAAAATTGCCGAAGAAGAGCGGCCGGATTTGATTGTCCCTGAAATAGAGGCGATTGCTACGGACACACTGCGCGCACTTGAGACCGAAGGCTTCACCGTCATTCCCACGGCCAAGGCGACACAAATTACCATGAATCGCGAAGGCATCAGGCGGCTTGCAGCGGAGGAGCTGAGCCTCACGACCTCGCCTTACCGTTTCG
>CAZNXP010000305.1:0-2521 GCA_964576955.1 uncultured Algimonas sp. | reverse complement strand
ATGTCGACCGCATCCATAAGCGTCCAGCCTATCTGCGTGCCCTCGAAAAAGGCGGAACTTACGCCTACGGCCCAAAATAACATGCCAAAGGAAATGAAAGCGAAAGTCTTTCATCTCGCCGCGCCCATCAAAGACATTGAGGAAACACGCCGTTTCTACGGCGAACTGTTGGGCTGCACCCAAGGCCGCGAGGCTGAGCGCTGGATTGATTTCGATTTTTTCGGTCATCAAGTCAGTTTCCATCTGGCTGAGACTGACCAGTCTAATGAACCCACCAATATCGTGGACGGGAAAAATGTGCCTGTCCGCCATTTCGGCGCTGTGCTGGCGTGGGAGGATTGGCACAGCCTCTCCGAAATTCTGCGCGAACACGGCACCGACTTCATCATCGAACCCTATATCCGGTTCAAAGGTGAAACGGGTGAGCAAGCGACTATGTTCTTTTTGGACCCCAGTGGAAATGCGCTGGAGTTCAAGAGCTTCAAGGATGAGAGCCAAATTTTTGCGACCTAACCTTTTTTCTCTGCTCCCATAACAGCCATATTAAGAACGGGCGTCACGTCTCGTACAAATTTTACGATCAGATCAACCAGATCATCGCTCTTCCATTCGTTTCGTTTCATGGGGCGCGTCACTGCAAAATTCTTCATCCGCAGCGCCCACGCCAACTCATGCTCCGTATGCTGACTATAACCGCGCGGCATATTCGTCAGGACATCCGCCTGATCAAATTCAAGCCCTGCCTCGGATAGATTTTCAACGATGTCATTAAATCCATCGGGGCTGCTCAGCATATGGTCCCGAATAGCACCCATACGTTTTGCATTAAGCCGCCAAGACCCCGCCCCGAGCCGTCCGCCCGTTGGGTCTAGTCGTAAATAGACAATGCCGCCCTGCTCATTCTTCATACCCGAGCGGGTCAGAGTGCCGCTGACATGGTGATTATAGGGCGACTTGTCCTTGGCGAAACGCACATCGCGGTTAAGTCGAAACATGGTTTGTTTTCCGCCCGATAATCGGATGGAATGATCGGAGAGTTCCTGCGTCAGACAATTGAGCAGGAAGATAAAGGGGTCTCGGCAATGCTCGTCAATCTCTGCTTTATGGGTAAGATACCACTCGCGGTTATTATTGTCCCGCAGCTCTTCGAGCAGTTTGAAAGATTTCGCCGAGAACCCAATACTCATAACTACAAAGCCAATGTCGGGTTTATCAGGAACTTCTCACCGGTTTTCTTGGCATTATAGCGCCGCACAATATCCGCATCGAGCGCTTCAGAGAGCGAAATTTCATCCGTATAATGGCTCGCAAATGTTGTGTGCAGCTCGTCAGAGACGCGTTTGCGCAGGCGTATGGCGGTTTCCATCCCCGCCTTGGCGAGGAAGTTCGGCAAGAGCCAACCACCAACACCCCAAGCCATGCCGTAAGCGCGGTTAAAGGTGGACGGTGAGAAATCTAAGCTGCCATAAAGATAAACCTGCTTATGCGCGACAGAGCCATAGATTGAGTAGGCGCCCGGCGTACGCGCCGCCGCCGCTTCCATAGCGAGGAGGATTTTAGAGGCCATATCCCCGCCGCCAATCGCATCAAAGCCAAGGGTTGCGCCCGTTTCATGAATGGCGTCGGTGAGTTGGAGCTGAAAATCATCATCGCTGGAATTGACGATATATTTCGCTCCGAGGTTTTTGAGGAGCTCAACTTGCTCGGGTTTGCGGACAATATTGACAATATCAATGCCTTCCGATTGGCAGATACGGTTCAGCATTTGCCCCAAATTTGACGCCGCCGCTGTGTGAACCAGCGCCGTATGGCCCTCGCCGCGCATGGTCTCGACAAAGCAAAGCGCTGTCAGCGGATTAACGAAACAAGACGCCCCATCGCGAGCGGACGCTGTTTCTGGCAAAGGGAGCGCATTCATCGCAGGCACGGCGCGGTAGCCGCCATACATGCCGCCGCCCATGACCGCGACGCGCTTACCTATGAGGGATTGCGCATAGTCATCTGACCCCGCAGCAACGACGGTCCCTGCCCCTTCATTTCCGACAGGTAGGTCTTGTCCGAGGCGCGCTTTCATACGGGCCAAACCGCCCGGTGCGAGCGGCGCGCGTAGAACGCGGCCTGCGCCTTCGCCCGAAGATGTGGCCTGTGAAAGATCGGCCCAACCAAACATAACGCCGTGGTCTGATGGGTTGATGGGGGTGGCTTCGACTTTGACGACAATCTCATGCGCTTTCGGCTCTGGCATTTCCCGCTCGGCCAGCTTTAATTCTAAGCCGTCCGTTGTCACGGTGGAGAGCATCTGATGATAAGTCGTCATGGAGGTAGCCTGTCGTAATTTTCGTTGCGCCAGACGTGGGGCGCGCAGGCGCGGAGGTCAAGACAAGCGGGTGTGAGTCCCAGACATGCAAAAATGTTTGCAGCCTATCTAAAGTGACTGCCGAAGCTTATAATCGGGAGGTTAGGACCGCCCGCGTGGTCAGCACTCGCGATGGAGTACCGATGAGATAACTATGTTTTACGC
>CAZNXP010000304.1:0-2561 GCA_964576955.1 uncultured Algimonas sp. | reverse complement strand
ATAAAGGGCGTCGTCCGGTCACATTCCCTCCCCCCGACTGGGCGGCGCTTATTTTTCTAACCCCTTATTTTGCTAGCAAAGCCAAAATCTCAGAGCCGCTCAGACGCGGGCTTTCGCCTTTGGCAAAAGCTTGCTCCACAGCCATGAGGATAGCGGCATTATGGGGTGAGGAGAGACCGACCTGCTCTGCCCGTTCCACAATTTCGCCCTGTAGATAGGCAATTTCCGGCGCCCGTCCTGCTTCAAGGTCATCCAACATCGAGGAGCGCGCCTTCGCATCAATTTTAACGATGGCCTGCATGACGAGGCGATAAGCCAAATTCGGTAAAGCTAAAATTTTCAATAACGCATTTGGCGACCGCCCATTGAAATGCCCAACCTCAACGCCATTGGCTTTCGCAATATGCAGGGCCTCTTCCACGCATTTCCCTAATGCTCGGCGATAATCACGTTGAAAAAGGCCGTCACGTAAGCTTCCGCCCGACAATATATTCAGGCCATTATTCAAATTCACAATCATTTTCGCCCATTGATCCCCCAAAATTTCATCAGATTGCCGGACGCCTTGCCCTGACTTTCCCAAAGCCGATATCAGCGGCGTTAGGGCCGGATTGGACTCGATGATTAAATCCCCCGCCGTTCCGCAATGAAATGCCCCTGGCCCCGCGGGCGTCACATTAAAGGGCACAATCGCTGGGATAATATTTTCTACTGGCAACACAGCCCGCAAGGTTTCTGGATTACGAATACCGTTTTGGAAACTCACGACATGGGCTTTGGGAGCAAAAGCCTTAATTTGCTCGGCCGCGTCTTGCGTATCCTGACTTTTCACACAAAGCGCAATAATATTGGCACCCGCCAGAGCGTCGGCTTCTGTTTTGAAAGCCACGTCCTGACAACGGACTGGCTGACGCTCAAAATGCGTGAGGGTGAGTCCATGTTCCGCAAGTTGCGCCGCATATCTTTCGCGCCCGATGAGTGTCACCTGCGCGCCGCCCGCAATCAGATGTCCGCCAATCCAGCAGCCTATAGAACCCGCGCCTAAAATTACGATTTTCGTCATAGGCAAAACTGCGCCAAAAAAGCCCGTTAGCTATCAACTTCCGCATCGAGCGCATTACTGATGATAAATTCGCGGCGCGGCTCAACCACGTCGCCCATGAGTTTTGTGAAGAGATCATCCGTGACATCTTCGGCTTCGACTTTGACTTGCAGCAGTGAGCGCGCATTTGAATCTAGCGTTGTTTCCCAAAGCTGGTCGGGGTTCATTTCGCCCAATCCCTTATAGCGCTGGATTTTAAAGCCCTTACGCCCGCCTTCAAAAATCACCTCAAGCAATTGCGCGGGACCTGAGACATCTATCGCGTCATTTTCGGCGCGGCGGAAACTGGCGGTCCCTGCGTAAGTTTCGCCCAATGACGGGGCGAGCTTTTGCAAGCGGCGCGCATCGGAACTATCGCGGAAACTTGGGCGCATCGTAATGCGGTCCATCACGCCGCGCACATCGCGTTCAAAGACAAGCGCGCCGTCATCATCATAACGTCCGCTCCACCCATCTTCGCCCTCATCAGCAATGAGGTCCAAACGCGCAACCGCGCCCGCAATCAACTCGGGATGTTCTTCAACGTCCAAAATGCCAGAGATCGCGATTTGCGCAATCGCGCTATCTGGCGCGCGGTGTTTCATCCGGTTCAAGATCTGCTGCACGGCGAGCGCTTCGCGCGCAACGCGTTTCAAATCTTCGCCTGCAATGACCGTTCCATCATCGAGTGTTAGCGTCGCCTCACGCGAACCGGCATCGATGAGATATTCATCCAGTTCAGCTTGGTCTTTAATATATTGCGTATTTTTCCCGCGCTCGACCTTATAGAGCGGCGGCTGCGCAATGTAGAGATAGCCGCGCTCAATCAGCTCTGGCATTTGGCGATAGAAAAATGTGAGCAGAAGCGTGCGAATATGCGCGCCGTCAACATCGGCATCGGTCATGATGACAATCTTATGATAGCGCGCTTTATCCGCGTTAAAGTCTTCGCGGCCAATGCCAGTCCCCAGCGCCGTAATGAGCGTGCCGATTTCTTGGCTAGAGAGCATGCGGTCAAACCGCGCGCGCTCGACATTGAGGATTTTACCTTTCAGCGGCAAAATCGCTTGGTTGTGACGGTCCCGTGCTTGTTTGGCGGAGCCCCCCGCAGAATCCCCCTCCACGATGAAGATTTCGGACAAGGCCGGATCGCGTTCTTGGCAATCCGCGAGTTTCCCAGGGAGTGACGCTACATCCAGCGAGCTTTTCTTCCGCGTCAAATCGCGCGCCTTTCGCGCCGCTTCGCGCGCGGCAGCGGCTTCGGCAATTTTCTGCACAATCATCTTAGCTTCTTGCGGATGTTCTTCGAACCATTCGCCGAGGGCTTCATTCATGGCGCTTTCGACAACAGGGCGCACTTCGGAGCTGACGAGTTTATCTTTTGTCTGAGATGAGAATTTCGGGTCTGGCACTTTGACAGACAGAACACAGGTGAGGCCTTCGCGCGCATCATCACCTGAGAGTTTCACCTTATCATTCT
>CAZNXP010000303.1:0-2573 GCA_964576955.1 uncultured Algimonas sp. | reverse complement strand
GTTTCTGCATTTGACATGAAAGTGTTTCGAACTGTGGCAAAAATGCCCTACAAGGCCTTATGCAATCTATTTATTGGGTCCTGACGTGGGCATGTCACCGCAAATGTAAACACTGTTATGATGACCGGTTTCGGCCATATGTCAGAGATGCGCTGACCGAGGTTGTGGGCGAGGGGCGCGCCGCCTATCAAACCATTATCGACAATTTACCCGATGATTTATCCTATATTGATGAGGCTGGTGAGAGGCAGCCGACAAGGCTTATTTTAGCGGGCGGGGAGCTTTTGATTGAAGGCGTAAGGGAAGAATTATTCTATCCCGCGATGCGGGCGCTACGCGCGAAATATGGTGCGGCCATGCCAGAAACTGCTATCCAAACGACAGGCGATATCTTGACGCTTGAAATTTTGGATGAGTGCCTTGCGCTGGGAATTTCTTCCGTTGGGATAGCCTCTATTGATGATTATCATGTTGGGATGAAGGGCGAGCGCAAGTTTAAATTCATGCAAAATATTCGCGACATGATGGCGTCTCGGGGCGTCACGGAAATCAATCTTGGCGGAGACCAAGACCCGCGCTTGAATATGCCAGACGTAGACGCACCGCCGCCCGAAAGCGGTCCGACATTTGTCTTCTTTGGCGCACAGGCGGATTTGTGGATTGGGGAGTTATGGCCGCGAGGCCGCGCTTTTACGAATGGCTTATCTGACGCCGCCTATGATACGGATTTTTGTGCACGATGGTCTGGCGGCTTAAATTTCCTTAAAATTGGGCAGGAGGGGTCTGAGGTATCCATTGAGCCAAATGGCAATGTCTTCCCCTGTTGTTTGAAAACCAAAGCGCCGCTGGGAAATCTGACGGAGGAAACCTTATCCGAAATCTTCGACAGCGTCGGACAGCTTGATGCGATACAGGCGATTAACCGCGGGCAGCCCGAGCAGATGGGGCAAAGCGCGGGCTGGGATGCAAAGACCTTTCGGCTGAAATCTGCCAAGGTAGATGGCAAGGGCCGCACTGTGGAAAATAAGTGCCTCGGATGTGACACATATTTTGAAGAGGTTTTGGGCGCGCAGCTGCGAGAGCTTCGAGAGCAACGGCTCGCCACTAAAGCCGCTTGCGTGGCTTAAAGTAATTCGGCGTCGACCCGGCTCTCAACAACTTTCTTAATCGTCAATCCCTGCACAATGATAGAGAAGACGACAACCGCATAAGTCGCGGTCAGGATAAGCGGCTTATATTCATTATCAGGTAGCGACAGAGCCAAGGCGACAGAAATCCCGCCGCGTACGCCGCCCCATGTCAAAACTGGAACAGCCCCTCTCGTGAAGCTCTTAAAGGTCCCAATGACTTTCATGGGCACGAATACGGCGCAGAGACGCGCGAGGAGCACGAGCGGAATAGCGACGGCACCGATGAAGGCATATTGCGGCACAAGGCCTAGTACGAGGATTTCAAGGCCAATCAAGAGGAAGAGGACCGAGTTCAGAATTTCGTCGATCATTTCCCAGAACCCAAAGAGGGTTTCTTGCGTATGTTCGCTCATGGCGACGCTGGCGCCTTTATTGCCGATCATAAGACCCGCGACGACAACAGCAATCGGGCCTGACAAATGGTGGCCAAGAATGTCGATACGCTGCGCCAGCGCATAAGTGCCTGCAACGCAGGCAAGGCTAATGAGAATTTCAATCGCATGTTCGTCAATGCGCGCCATCATGCGGTAGGTGATCCAGCCCGCGATAGCGCCGAGGATAGCGCCGCCAACCGCGTCGACGACAAAAAGCTCAATCACATCGAGCACGCCAATCGACCCGCCCCCAGTCGCTGCCATAATCGGGCCAGCCAGTTGGAACTCATCAAAGAGGGCATGACCGCCCGCGCCGCCCGTCGCAATGGCGAGGATAAGTGTAAAGACCACAACACCAACGCCGTCGTTAAATAAGCTCTCGCCCGCGATTTTTGTCTCCAGCGACTTCGGCATTTTGACGGTTTTTAGGATGGAGAGAACCGCAACAGGGTCGGTTGGGCTAATCAGAGACCCGAAGACGAGCGCCCAAATAAAGGGGATATCCAAACCGAAGAGCTTCGCGAGCCCCCAAAATCCTGCGCCGACAATGAAAGTCGACAGCACCACGCCAAAGGTTGCCATGGACCCAATGGCCCATTTTGCGTCTTTCAACTTGTTTAAATCGACATGGAGCGCGCCTGCAAAGAGCAGGAAGCCCAACATGCCTTTCATCAAGGTTTCATTGAAATCAATCTGGCCCAGCGCAGATTGCATGGTGTCCGTCAGCCCGATGGAGGGGAAGAAAGCTTCCATCGCCATAAGGATGAAACTGGCGAAAAGCGCCATAACCAACAGCCCAATCGTATGGGGAAGCTTTAGATAAGCGCGGTTGACCCAAGACAGACCTGCGGAGAGGACAAGGAGAAGTGCGGCGATTTCAAATAAAGATAACATAGCAACGGTCTAGCGTGTGTAACGCCAGAGGCAAGAGGGAACAGGCAAAAGAGCTTGGGCTCCATGCTTGGACGTAGACTTAATTAGCGATATATTCCGAAACGCGGGTTTGAAA
>CAZNXP010000302.1:0-2603 GCA_964576955.1 uncultured Algimonas sp. | reverse complement strand
GTCAGCACATTGGCGGTATTATCGCCAATTTCCGGCACGCCATATCCGCCTTCCATTATAAAGCAGGTTGGTAAGCCCATTGCAGAAATTCGCGCACCATAACGCGTGTAATCCGCTGTTGTCAGCTTGAATGAAGAAATGGGGTCTTTCTCATAAGTATCGACGCCGAGCGAGACGACCAGCGCGTCAGCTTTAAATTTTTCAATGCGCGTGATGGCGTCTTCTAAAGCGCCTGACCAGACGTCATAGGCGGTTCCGGGGGCAAGCGGGAAATTCGCCGAATATCCCTCGCCCACGCCTGTTCCCGTTTCATCTTCATGTCCCCAAAAGTAGGGAAAATGGTGATCGGGATGCCCGTGAATAGAGGTGAAAAATACATCATCCCGTCCGTAGAAAATATCCTGCGTGCCATTACCGTGATGAAAATCTACATCCAGAACCGCCACGCGCGACGCGCCTTCGTTCAAGAGTTTCTGCGCGGCTATCGCTGTTGTATTGAGCAGACAATAGCCCGACATATAGCCTGCGCCTGCATGGTGACCGGGCGGGCGGACAAAGGCAAACGCGCTACTGCCTTGTGCCGTCTCAAGGGCGGCGCTGACGGCGCAACCTGCTATGGCGTCTAAGGCGTCCCAGCTTGTCTGCGTAATCACTGTATCGGAGGAGCTACAAAAATAGCCTGCCGCTCCATCAATATCGAGCGGAGGTTTCGCGCGCCTTGGGTTAGCGGGATAGCTCATAGGCAGAACATCGCCGCCGTAACCAGCGGCTTGCCAACGGTTCCAAGCTGTTTTCAGAAAATGGATATAATCTTCGCTATGGACCGCCGCAATATCAGATGGGTCATGCGGCGCTGGGCTCAGAAATTCATGAAAGCCAGCGCGGTTTAAGCCTGCCGTTAGCAGTTCCATACGGCGCGGCGCTTCATGCGGCGGGATCATTTCGCCCCTATGCAGCTCTGCTTTGGGATGATGCAGAACATGTTTCGATGTATGAAAGATTTTCATACGACCCCCAAATTCTAGGCTTCGTTATCTGCGCCGACGCGCGCGCTCAAAGCAGCGGCCATAAAATCATCGAGCTTGCCGTCTAACACACCATTTGTATCGGAGGTTTCAACGCCCGTCCGAAGATCTTTGACCATTTGATAAGGCTGCAAGACATAGCTTCGGATTTGATGCCCCCAGCCAATATCAGTTTTACTATCGGCAAGTGATTGCGCTTCTTCCTCTCGCTTACGAAGCTCTTCCTCATAAAGACGCGCGCGCAGCATATCCCAAGCCTGCGCGCGGTTCTTATGCTGGCTGCGGTCTGATTGGCACTGCACGACAATCCCAGACGGTTCATGGGTAATCCGCACAGCAGAATCGGTTTTATTGACGTGCTGCCCGCCCGCGCCAGAGGCACGATAGGTATCAACACGGCAGTCGCTTTCATCGATATCAATTTCGATGGAATCATCGATTTCAGGGAAAACCCAAACCGAGGCGAAACTTGTATGGCGGCGCGCAGAGCTATCAAATGGTGAAATTCGGACAAGGCGATGAACACCGGATTCCGTTTTCATCCAGCCAAAAGCATTCTCGCCTTTGATGCGCAGCGTGGCAGATTTAATCCCTGCCCCGTCGCCGTCTTGAGCTTCCAGAAGTTCTGTCTTCATACCGCGAGAATTGGCCCAGCGCATATACATGCGCAGAACCATTTCGGCCCAATCCTGCGCTTCTGTACCCCCAGCGCCCGGATGGATTTCAACAAAACAATCATTTCCGTCAGCTTCACCGCTCATAAGCGCGAGAAGTTCAGCTGCGGCGGCGGCTTGTTTGGTTTTCGTGAGCGCCTCTGCGGCCGCCTCCAATAGCTCTGTGTCCTCATCCATTTCGGCAAGTTCTGCGAGCTCGACATTTTCAGATAGCTCAGTCTCTATCTTTGCAATCGCTTCAAAACTGGATTCAAGTTTCGAGCGTTCCTGCATCAGCTTTTGCGCTTCCTGCGGCTTATCCCACAGGGTTGGGTCTTCGGCTAGATTATTGAGCTCCGCCAGACGGCGTTCTGCAACATCCCAGTCAAAGACGCCTCCTCAGCAGCGCTACAGACTGCTGGATTTCAGTTTGCATTTGAAGAATATCAGCTCTCATAATGGCGCTGATATGGCCCTAATAAATACCGTCGTCTAGGGCTTTTTCGACAGGCTCTTCAGGCTTTGGCAATGCATCCTCAGGCGGCTTTGGCACAATTTCCTGAGGGGTTTCAGGCGTGACATCTACAGGCGTTTCCGGTGCAATGTCCTGCGGCGTTCCTCGCAGTTTGGGTTCGTCAGCCGGCGGCGTCTCTTCATTGATGGCAGCTTCTGCGCGGTCCAAAATATCGGTCAGGTCTTCATCAGCAGGATCTTTCGCGGCTGGAGCTTCAGCGTCGTCTGTTGCTTCGCCGCCTTCACTGTCCTCAGTCGCAGGTGTTTCAGCATCATTTCCTTCGTCAAGCGCGGCGGTAGCCTCTTCGGAACCCGCCTCTTCCGCTTCCGCATCGTCCTCATCGTCCTCATCGTCCTCATCGTCCTCATCGTCCTCATCGTTAGAGGCAACATCCGCCTCGGCAAGGAAATC
>CAZNXP010000301.1:0-2614 GCA_964576955.1 uncultured Algimonas sp. | reverse complement strand
GTTGTCGATGATGGTTCAATCGCGGGTCGGCGCGGAAGCCTGACCATTGATGATGAAGGCACGCCGACCCAGCGTACAACCTTGATTGAAGACGGTATCCTCGTTGGCTTTATGCAAGACCGCCAGAATGCGCGCCTGATGGGCGTCGAGGCGACAGGTAATGGCCGCCGAGAGAGCTTCGCTCACTCCATCATGCCCCGCATGACCAATACATTCATGCTGGGCGGAGAGCGCGACCCCGGCGAAATGCTAGCCGAGCTGAAAGACGGAATTTACGCCACAAATTTTGGCGGCGGGCAAGTCGACATCACCAACGGGAAATTCGTCTTCCAATGCACGGAAGCTTACCGGGTCAAAAATGGTAAAGTCGGCGAGCCGTTAAAAGGCGTCACCCTGATTGGGGACGGGCCAACGGTTCTCACCCAAATCCGTCACGTCGGGAATGATATGGAGCTTGACCCCGGTATCGGCGTTTGCGGCAAAGCCGGACAAGGCGTCCCTGTGGGGGTTGGTCAGCCCAGCCTCTATGTCGAAAACATCACGGTCGGCGGAAGTGCGGTTTAGCCTTTTCCTGAACCTCACTTAAACCGTTACACTAAAATCGAGAATCTTACTCGCACAGGAGCAATCTTTCCTACATAGTGTCCGCAGAACACCATTTTTAGGAGTATGGGTATGGGTATGAACATGATGGATATGATCATGCAGGCCGCAGGCGGACAAGCGCCGCAGCAAATAGGTCAACAATTTGGTCTCAATCAACAACAAAGCCAAAGTGCAATATCGGCGCTCTTGCCGGCTATCTCTACGGCGATGAAGCAGAATACGAATAATCCGCAAGGCTTAGCGGGTCTGCTCGGCGCGCTGCAAAATGGCAGCCATGATCAATATCTCGACAATCCTGCCAATCTTTCAAATCAAAACGCGATAAATGAAGGCAATAGTATTTTGGGTCACTTATTTGGGTCGAAAGATGTCTCCCGCGCCGTTGCGGGACATGCCGCGCAAAAATCAGGAATTGGCGCTGATGTTTTGAAAAAGATGCTGCCAATGGTCGCGATGATGGCCATGGGCTCGCTCGGCAAACAAACCCGCGGTGCTGGCATGTTTAACCAAGCTGGCGGCGGCGGGTTGCAAGGCATGATCGCGCAAATGGCGATGCAGCAGCTCACAGGCGGGTCGGCTTCCAAAGGCGGCCTTGGAGGCTTGCTAGGCGGATTACTTGGCGGCGGTGCAAGGCGGCAACAAGTCCAAATGCAGCGGCAAGCCAGCTCCGCTCACCAACAAGGCCTTGGCATGCTCGGCAATATGCTCGACGCAGACGGCGATGGTAGCTCTATGGATGATATCCTCGGGATGCTGATGAAGCGCTAGTCGCGCTTTTCCTATTCCGCCCCGTCCCAAAGGCGGGGCGACCAACCCAATAAAAAAGCCCGCTCAATTGAGCGGGCTTTTTCTAATAGCTAGACAGAGAGCTTAGCCTTTAACGTCACCCGCAGGGCTCATTCGCTCACCGGGCATAGCTTCACCGTCCATTGTGAGGTCACTGGTCAAGCCGTGCTTTTCATTATAGCGGGCCATGTCTTCGGCCAACGTATCCAGATGCATCATGCGCTTGATCAGCGGACTGATAAGTATAAGCGCCACGCCAATACCAACGGCCACCCAGCCAATTGTGGAATAGACGTCCAACACAATACGTTGCGTTTCTGCTAAGGCCGCTTCATCGCTAAGGCCGGCGAGCTTTTCCTCACTACTCGTAAGCTTTGCAATTTGCGCCGCAACGAAGTTACCCGCTCCCGATGCCAAGAACCAAGCACCCATAATTAGACCGACCATTTTTGGTGTCGACAGGCGTGTCATGGCGGACAGGCCAACCGGCGACAGACAAAGCTCACCCGTTGTGTGAAGCAGGTATATCATAAAAATGAAGAAAACGGGCGTCAGATTACCCAAGCCTGCTGCGTTCGCGCCCCAGACCAGAACGAGAAAGCCAAGTCCGAGCTGAATGACACCCAACCCAAATTTCGCTCCCGTGGACGGATCAAGATTACGTTTGGCCAAAAATGCCCAGCCTAACGCGAAGATAGGTCCCAGGAAGACGATATAAATCGCATTTAGCGACTGGAAGATAGACGCCTTTTGCTCCTGTCCGAGAATGGTCGTATCGACCGCCCGGTCTGTGAACAAATTGAGCGAGGAACCTGCTTGTTCGAAAAGCGCCCAAAACAAAACCTGCACGGTAATTAGGAAGAGAGCTGCCAGAATTCGATTTCGCGCATGAGGTTCGAGCGTCGCAACGGCGCGGTAGAGAATATACACATAAACCGACACCATGGCGACGAGCAGCGTAATGCCAACGGTGGTCTCGTCCCGGATCAGAAACCAGATAACGCCAATCCCAGCGAAAGACAGAAGATAAATCATCCATTCGCGGGTTAAGACGCCGCCGACTTTTTCGCGTAAGTAAGCCGGATTCGGCGGCTCGCCAGCGCCTTTCAATAAAGGTTTACCCCAAACAAAGACAATCAGACCCGCCAGCATTCCGATGCCCGCCAGTCCGAAACCATAGCTCCAGCCATAGGTTTCGCCGACAAAACCGGCAATCAAGGAA
>CAZNXP010000300.1:0-2618 GCA_964576955.1 uncultured Algimonas sp. | reverse complement strand
CGTGTATTGGGGCTATTGTAAACGGACGTGATGTACCGCTTCGGACCCGATTGGAAAATGGCGATGTTATCAAAATTGTTAGAGGCGGCGTAGCTGAACCGCAACCCGGTTGGGAAAGCATGGTGATAACTGGCCGCGCCCGCCAGGCCTTGCGGCGTCTCACCCGTGAAGGCGAGTCAGAAGAATTCCGCCGTATTGGCGAAACATTGGCTTTGCATGCTTTTAAACGGCAAGGAAAAGACCTGGATTCCGCAGTTTTGACTGACGCTTTAAAACGACTCGACATGCCTGATGAGACGACACTTTATGAGACCCTTGGGCGAGGCGATCTATCCATGGTGGCTTTTATGGAGGCCGTCTTCCCATTCCGAAGTGAAGTGGAAGCGGATGGAGGTGTGGAAGGTCTAGATGTCATTGATGATAATAGTGTTGAATTATACGTCAAAGGCGACAGTTTAAATCCGGGGAAAGGGCTTCATCTTGCGCCTTGTTGCTCGCCGATTGCGGGAGATCGTATTATTGGCCTTCAGCAAGCAGGGCGCGGAATTGTTATTCATACAATTGATTGTGACGAATTGGCTGCGAAAGAAAATCAAATAGAAAATTGGATAGACCTGACATGGCGCCGTGCGATTGAACACGCGGCCTCTATTGGTCGCCTCATAATGACCATTCAACATGTGCCGGGCGCTTTAGCTGATGTGACGAAGATCATTGGCGAGTCGAAGGGGAATTTGACCAATATAAAAACAACGGTCCGAAGTCGGGCATTTTTCGATATGATTATTGATGTGGAGGTCCGTGATACGCGCCATATGATGTCCATCATTGCCGCTCTCAGGGCGTCAGCCTTTGTCGTAAAAGTAAACCGTAGCCGAGCTTTACCTGCTCATTTGAAAGCTTAATCCATGAATACTGATGACGTTCTCGATGTCTTCCGCGAAGCGGGCGCTCTTTTGGAGGGACATTTCATTTTGTCTTCGGGGCGGCGAAGTCCAGTATTCCTGCAAAAAGCCCTAATTTTCAAAAACCCCCGATTGACCGAGATTGTTTGCAAAGCCCTTGCGGATAAAATTAAAGCACAAGGCATTGAGCCTGACGTTATTATCGCACCTGCTATGGGGGGCGTCATCCCAGGTTATGAGACTGCGCGGCATATGGGTGTAGATTCTTTATTCGTGGAACGCGTCGATGGTGAGTTTACGCTCCGCCGTGGCTTTACGATTAAACCGGGAAGCAAAGTGCTGATGGTTGAAGATATTGTCACAACAGGTCTTTCATCGCGCGAATGTATCGCCGCAATCACGAAAGAAACCGGCGCTGATATTATCGCCGGCGCCTGTATATTCGACCGCTCGAACGGAGAAGCAGATATTGGTGTACCCTTAGTCAGCCTTGCCGCTAGGCGTTTCCCGGATTTTGATCCGAATGACTTACCGCCCGAATTAGCTAATCTGCCAGCGACCAAACCTGGCAGCCGAGGGCTCTCATGACGACGCTCCCGCGCTTAGGCATAAATATCGATCATATTGCGACGGTTCGTAATGCACGCGGCGGTGAGCATCCTGACCCTGTAGCAGGGGCCTATGCCGCTATTCGCGCGGGCGCGGATGGGATTACAGCTCACTTGCGAGAAGATAGGCGTCACATGCGCGATGATGATATGGTTCGCCTACAAAAACTCTGTGAGAGCGAGAATATACCGTTGAATATGGAAATGGCAGCAACGGATGAAATGCTGACCATCGCACTCGACCTAAAACCTAAAGCCGTTTGTATCGTTCCAGAACGCCGAGAGGAAAGAACGACAGAAGGCGGGTTAGACGTCGCAGGTGGACATAATCATATTACTCCAATTGTAAGGGAGTTGATCGAAGCGGGGTCTCGCGTGTCTTTATTTATCGAGGCTGTAGAACAGCAAATTCGCGCCGCTGCCAGTACAGGAGCTGCCGTGGTCGAATTTCATACAGGCGCTTACGCGCATGCTTTGGACGACGGTGATACGCAAGCTGCTGAAGCCTATGTTGAGGCCTTTCGGCAGAGCGCCAAATTAGCGGATGAGTTGGGTCTTGAAGTCCACTTCGGGCACGGTCTGACATATGACAATGTTGGGGCGGTTGCGGCTATTCCAGAGACTATGGAATTGAATATAGGACATTTCATTATTGGTGAGGCAATTTTTACTGGTCTTGACGGGGCGATTGCGGAAATGCGGAACATGATATCGGAAGCCCGTGCATCGTGATTATTGGAATTGGTACAGATATTTGCGATATTCGCCGAATTGAGCAATCCATTGAGAAGTTTGGAAAACGGTTTTTAAATAAGACCTTTACGCTAGCAGAACAGACCTATTGCGAGAGCAAAGCCCGTCCAGCCATGAGTTATGCGAAACGTTTTGCAGCTAAGGAAGCCGTCGCAAAGGCGTTAGCAGGAACGGATACAGGTACGCTGAGCTGGACATCTGTTGAGGTCAAAAATGATCCGTCCGGACGGCCATTTGCGGTATTGACGAAAGACGCGAAAGCGAGGTTAGAAAGCCTATGCCCCAAAGATTTTCACGCAAATATCCACTTGTCGCTTTCAGATGATTATCCATATGCAACTGCATTTGCGAT